>CALIEL010000227.1 GCA_938022235.1 Oribacterium parvum | reverse complement strand
CTATCGTCCTGCCATGGGATCCGTTCTTTTGGCAGAGTTCCACAGCCTTAATACGGAAAGAAAGCTTTCCTTCCCGGATATGCAGGAAAAGTTCTACGACTGGAAGTCTAAGGGCATGTATGCATTGGAAGGACAGGAGCAGGATGCCGTGGAAACCATGGATGCCAGCATCATGCGTTTTGCCACCGGCAAAGGACCTAAGGACAGCGGTGTGGATGCAGAGGATGATTCCTTCCTTTCCAGAATGCTACCCTTTGCCATGATGCTTTGCAGACGTTTGCATCAGTTTAGTGACATGGACAGGGCAATGCTCCATGATGCAGTAAGATTAACGAACAATAACCCTAAGGCTATGCTGATGGGAGAGCTCTATGCCACCATGCTTCGTAATCTGGTTCTTCACTTAGGGGGAGAAAGCCTGGAAGAGCAGCTACAGGCTGCGGCCAACTATGTAGCTTTGTTCTACGAAGAGGAAGAGGCGGAGAACGAAGAAGAGAAGCGCCTGAACGAAGAAGCCAAGGAGCAGCATAGAGAGGATGTGAAGGACTATGATGCACTGGTTGCCTGCTTTGACATCCTGAAGCCCTTCCTGGATTTAAAGAGCCTGGAAGGAAAGAAGGCGGAGGAGCTGTCCGGAAAGGAAAGCTGTGAAGCTACCCTTCTTTTAGCGACATGGGTACTGCTTAACAGCAAGAGCTATCAGGAAGCAGTGGAATCTGCACTTTCCGTAAAGGGAAGTAAAAACCTTCCTGTGGTAGTGTCTACATTGGCAGCAGCTTACTATGGCTTATCCCAGATTCCTAAGGATTGGGTCAATGCCTTGGCAGGAAAAGAGGAAGTTCGTGAAATTGCCATTGAGTGGCAGATGCGCTGGTTAGATTAAGAGAGAAATTTGTATCGAAATCAATTTTTCATACTTTATTTAACGAAATCATTTTTATTATACAAGTGAAGAATATTAAAAAAAAGCTCGACTATCCAGCCGGGCTTTTTTGTTAAACAATTATATTTCTTGCTTGAAAATAATGGATATGGTATTCTGTTTAAGAAAAAATGTGGATTGGCATACTGAGGAAAGGAAAGATTAGTATGAGAAAATTGAGAACAGCTTTAGCGCTATTTTTGGTTATGTCTTGTATCCACTCTACCATTGTTCCTGCAGAAAATTTTTCTGGAGAAGCAGTGACTTTTGTAGAGACGGAAGCTGTAAATCAAGAAGCGGATTTACAAGGGGATTTACAAGAGGATTTACAGGAGGACACAGAAAAACTTGATTCTCAAGACGAGTATTTTTATGAAGAACAAGAGGTTTCAGGTATTTTGCTTAGTGTGAAGGCAGATCCGGGTGTATTCCCAAAGGATGCAAAGCTAAGAGTTAAAGTAGTTAATAAAGTAGAAGAGCAAAAGAAAGTTGAGACTGCAGTTGAGAAGATAGCGGAAGGAAATCTGAAGGATAGTATTATTTTAGATATTAGTATTTTGGATAAAGAAGGTGTTGAAATTCAGCCGGATACGTCAAAAGGGGAAGTAATGGTTAATTTTTCACAGATACCCTTTTGGGCTCAGGACGGAGAAGATAATATCTCTATTTTTCATTTAGATGAACTTGGTGCGGAAGCGGAAAAAATAGAAGATATTAGCTTAAACGAGGAAGAAAAATCCGTAGAAATCAGAGCCACGCATTTCTCCTTATTCATTATTTCTGCAACACACGCTGGTTATAGAACTAATAATTTTGGGCTTTATGCAGGAGAAGAGGGGAATATAGTGGCGATGTTTAGGAATGCCTTTTCAGGGAATCCTGAGATTCCTATCCTTAGTGTAAGGTCTGAGAATCCTGATATTGTCCAGGTCGGTAAGAATACTAAAAATGAGTTTATTTTTAAAGCTTTAAAAGAGGGAAAGGCCAGAATACATGCAAGAAAAAAAATAAAAGATAGAATAGTAGAAGAAGAAATAGTGGAGGTTCTTGTTCAGAAAGCCCTTACCAAAGGAAAGATCGGAGAGAATATAGAATTTGAAATCACCGGTTCAGGAAATAATCTGACTTTGAGCTTTAAAGGTTATGGCGCCATGGATGTAAATCACAGCCGCCTTTGGGAGACTTATAAAGATAAAATCAGTACCGTAATCATTGGAGAAGGAATTGAAACGTTGGGGGAAGATGGCTTGTCATTTTACGCTATGAAAAATATTAGGCATGTGCAGCTACCCTCCACTTTGCAGGAAATTCCTAAGCGTGCTTTTGCTTTTTGTGATGAACTTGGGGATGTCAATATTCCGCCTTCCGTTAAAAAGATAGGGGAAGACGCATTTTGGAAAAATGGAGACAGGAAGAATACGATTTACAATCATTCGAAAGTATTCATCGGAGATGAGGACTACAATAAATATACTACTACTGTGGTGCAGGATCCAAATCTTCAAAGCACAGAGGGGATTGCTCAAATTAGAGATTTTAAAATATACACAATTCCTGAAATTGAAAAATGTTTTTTTGAGTTGGAGACTTCCGGTGATGAGCTTGATGGAAAATATTATTTATACATAACGGAAGAACCCAGAGAAATCACAGTAGAAGATTTTGCAGATAAGAACTTTACAGGTAAAATTTTAAATAAAGATTTGTCTTTAAATTTAAGGGAAGTGGATATTCGGGATTCTAAAGATGGAAATATTAAAAAGAGATATTTTTACACTGGCGGCTTTGCCTACAATTCTTTGAATGGAAAAATCAAACCGGGCCATACCTATTACTGTGGAATATTAAATCGAACTTATAGAAAAAATATCCCTTGGGAAAGTAGGACTGTTTATCAAAAGAAGATACAAGTCGGTGAAGCAAATATACTTCCTCATGAAGATGGAGGATTTCGATGGTCGGCAAAAAAAGAGGGTGATACAAATGTAGTACGGATACAGGGGAATGGAAGACTGAAGGGAATTAAGCAAAATGGGGATCTATATGCTCATACAAAAATGTCCTTTTGTCTAAATGATGTTCATTTAGAATTGCAGGGAAATATTACCGCCTTGGATCCCCATTCCCTGGAAGGATTTAGAGATTTTACCGGAGATTTGCGATTGCCTGATTCTATAGAAGAAATTGGAGAAGGGGTATTCACTGAGAAGAATCTTGCTAATGGAAGACTAATATTTCCGTCACGCTTAAAGGTAATCGGAAAAAAAGCTTTTAAGTATTTTAATTTTAAAGGGGATATCACTTTACCGGAAGGTCTAAAAAGTATTGGGGAAGAGGCATTTGTAGATCGATTGGATTATGAGAATATAATAATCCCATCTTCGGTGCAATACATAGGAAATTCAGCATTTTTCCGTCCGGATGATGCTTGGCATGGGACAAAGAATACTATTACGAACTATTCGTCGATTAGACTAACTGAGCGTTATATAAATCCGTATTATACGAATGTTATTTGGAAAAATAGTTCGAATGATCCTTCGTCTTCTACCGGAGGAAACGTCGGCGCTAATACTTCCGGCAGTTCCGGAAGAACAGGAGCTACAGTCGGCTTAGGCGGTACCGGTGGTTCAAGCAGCTCAGGTGGATCCGGCGGTTCAAGCAGTTCCGGCGCTTCGGGCGGAGGAGTCATTATCTCCGGAGGCAAGCCTAAGGTTTTAGGCGTGGATAGAGAAGTTCCTTCTATTGTGAATTGGCAGAGAAATGCAAAGGGCTGGTGGATTCTATATGCCGATGGAACTTATCCAAAGGCTCAGTGGTTATGGCTGAATCATAGCTGGTACTATTTTAACCAAGATGGCTATATGCTTATTGGCTGGCAGTTTATCAATAATTCCTGGTATTATTTTGAAGAAAATGAGGGAAGTGAACAAGGGAAAATGTGCATAGGTTGGAAGCAGATTAAAGAGGATTGGTATTATTTTACTGAAGAGGATTCTGCTAATATTGGAAAAATGTGCACTGCTTGGAAAGAAATCCGTAATAAATGGTATTTTTTCAATCCTGTCGAGGGTAAAGATAATGGAAAAATGCTGTCCAATACCATGGTAGATGGCTATACTTTAGCTGTGGATGGCGCATGGAAAACAGAAGTTCAAAGAGCAGTATAAAGTTCTTTTTCCATACATGCAATCATATAATTTGCAAACGAGATATCACACGCTTTGTGAGCAATACCCGTTATGAACGAAAAAAGAGCAGAGTATGAAGAAAATCTTCTATTCTCTGCTCTTTTCTGTTTACGAATAATGCTGTAAATACGTTACTTATTTTTTATATAGGACAAGTTTAAAAAGTATGAGATTCAGATTATCTCAGGCCGCTTGATATAAGCTAATTAGATTCTTATGCAGTTAGCGCTTCCTCCGGTACCGGGTGGCTAGCGTTAAATTCCGTTACCAACTGATCGATAAAAGCATAAGTAGCGGGAGCTACAACCTGTAGCTGCTCGGGAGTATCCACATAAGCTTTAAAGCTTCCGGCAAAGTACTCTGTACTGTCGGATTTCTCATATTGGGTTACCAAACCGTTTTGATTGGCTTCCTGCTGATAGATTGCTACGAAATCCGCTTCCTCGGAACGAGAGCGTTTTCCTCTGGTAACATAGCGGAAGACCTGATTTCCATAACGCTTTTCTTGTAAAAGAATTTCTTCGTCTTTATATACTACATCATCGAAATAATGTCCGATTTCATGGGCAAGAGCGTAGGCTCCCATTAAGTCCTGGTCGGATAGCATTATGTTTGCTTCCATTCCATCCAGTGCGGTATACATGCCGATGACGTTGTCTCGTCTTTGTTTACTGTTAAAAAAAGTAATACTGTTATGATTCAACTCATACTGTAAACGAATGGATGCAGGAATTCTGTTATAAACTTCAATAGCCGCATTGACCTGGGCATCATTCACTGCACCATCTCCCTGTTTTAAAGGGATTCCGGCAAAAACCGGAGAGCTTGCCAGAAGAGAACATAGGGTAAGAACTCCTAAGCCTTTTCTTCCGTAATTTTCTAAAGCCTTCAAAATCCTTCTTGAAAATGCCTTAGTTTGTGTAAAAAACTTTTGCATATTTGCTCCTTTCTCATGCAAATGGCTAAGAGTAGCTCTTAGACCCAGCTTATATATCGGCCTATTTATAAAATAAATTAGAAATCTCAAAGCTTGGAAAAATTCTTAAGAAAATACTGCGGATTTCTGCTTCTGTTCTGTGTTGTTCCATGTTTATTCTGTTTTCGTTCTATTCTTATTCAGGAAAATCCGGAAAAAATCTTGACGCTCGAGAAAAAATGGCTATACTGTGTATAAGACTTAACTTAAAGACACTGATAAATAAGTCTTAAATAAACAACGCAACAGTTCAACTGTCTAATAAAAAGAAGGAGGAACTTATTATGAGCGGAACGAAGAAGAAAAGCGGAGCACTGCTTGGAGCAGCCTTTCTGATGGCAACTTCAGCCATCGGACCGGGATTTTTAACCCAGACGGCAAAGTTTACCGGTGATTTTAAAGCCAGCTTTGCCTTTGTTATTTTAGCTTCGGTTATTTTGGCAGCGATTGCCCAGCTGAATATCTGGCGTGTGCTTTGCATCAGCGGGATGCGGGGACAGGATGTGGGCAACCGTATTCTTCCGGGACTGGGATATTTTGTTTCCTTCTTAATAGTTTTGGGCGGTTTGGTTTTTAATATCGGAAATGTAGGCGGAGGAGCCTTGGGCTTACAAACGGTTCTGGGAATTCCTACACAGCTTGGTTACTTTCTTGCAGGAGGTCTGGCTATTCTGGTTTTCTTATCCAAGAATGCTAAAGGAATTATGGATCACTTGGTAAAGATTCTTGGGGCGGTCATGATTCTTGTTATCCTGGTGGTTATCTTTATGGTAAAGCCTCCCATTGCCTCCGGCCTTAAAAACAGTATTCTTCCGGAAGCAAGCATCGTAAGTTTATTTCCTGCCATCCTTACTCTTTTGGGGGGTACGGTTGGAGGATATATTACCTTCGCGGGAGCGCACCGTTTGATTGATGCCGGAGTTACCGGGGAAGATAAGTTGAAGGATATTAATTATTCCGCGGTTATGGGAATGCTTGTAGCCACCCTGGTTCGTGTCCTTTTGTTCTTTGCGGTATTGGGTGTTGTGGTGAAGGGTGCCAGCTTGGATACGAAGAACCCTGCAGCGGATGCCTTCCTTCAGGGTGCAGGTGTTATTGGACAGAGAATTTCCGGTTTGGTTCTTTGCTGTGCGGCTATTACCTCCATCGTCGGTGCGGCGTATACCTCTGTCAGCTTCTTAAAGACCTTATCTCCTGCAGTGGCTAAGAGAGAAAATCTTTTTATCATTGCCTTTATTCTTCTTTCCACCCTGGTAATGGCAGGGCTTGGAAGTCCGGCAAAGCTTCTGGTTTTGGCAGGCTCTCTGAACGGTTTAATCTTACCGGTAAGCTTAGGCATTTGCCTTGTAGCTTCTCAGAATAAGAAGATTATGGGAGAAAATTATAAGCATCCGAAAATTCTGCTTTTCTTGGGGATTATCGTGGTAGTATTATCTGCTTATGTGGGATTAACTTCCTTGACAAAGCTTTCCGCTTTATTTGCTGCTTAAGAGGCAGGAGCGTAGCGAAATGTGCAGTTCGGAGAAAGGAAAACTATGGAAAAGATACGAGTGCTTACTGCAGGAGACTCTGCCCTGTTGCTTCAGTTTGAGCAAAGAATCGGAGAGGATGTGAACCGCAGAATCAGCGCTACCGTAAAGCTATTGAAAATGCAACAAATTGAGGGAATTGTGGACATGATTCCCGCCTATGCTTCACTTCTTGTGCAATACAATCCATTGGTTATTCGTTACGAGGAAATCTATAAGAGAGTTTCCGCCATTGTAAAGATGGATACCAAGGTGGAAAGCATGGAGAAGAAGGTCTGGGAGATTCCCGTATTGTACGGAGGAGAGCTGGGGCCGGATTTCTCCTATGTGGCGGAGCATGCCGGAATCAGCGGAGAAGAACTGATTCGTCTACATAGTGAGAAGGACTATCTGGTGTATATACTGGGCTTCTTACCGGGCTTTACCTATCTTGGAGGCTTGGAGGAAAAGCTTCATACTCCCAGACTGGAAAATCCCAGGGTGAAGATTCCTGCAGGCTCTGTAGGTATTGGAGGCTCTCAAACCGGAGTTTATCCGGTGGATTCTCCGGGAGGCTGGCAGCTTATCGGAAGAACCCCGGTAAAGATGTATGACCCGGAAAAGCAGGATCCTATTTTGGTACAGCCGGGGGAATATATTCATTTTTATCCGATTACGGATTCTGAATATACAAGGATTTCCGAGGCGGTAGCTGCAGGAAATTATACGGTACAGTGGCATAAGGAGGGCTG
>CALIEL010000226.1 GCA_938022235.1 Oribacterium parvum | reverse complement strand
ACAGGTCTACCGCCTGATCCTCCAGACTTTTTTCCAGAACAAAATGATTATTTCCCGGTTCCAGCTTCTTGCTGCTCTGACTCAGGTAGGGTATTTTTTCCTCCACAGAGAATTTTTCCAAAAATGCCTCCAGCTTTTCACTGCCTTCTCCCAGCAACAGCTCTGCCTTAGCCTCTTTTAATGCTTGCTTTAATTCTTCTTCTTTTCCTTCTTCATAAATCAAGGTATGTAGATTTACCGAGGCGTTATTCTCTCCGGCATTTTCCAGATAAGTCCCCAACTCCTCGCCTTTAGTACTTCCCTTATCTTCTATATAATAGACTTCTATCGGAGCTCTTTCCGCTACAGAGCTGCTTGTTTTCTCCTGTCCGCTTTGAGTTGGACTTCCTTTTCTCAAAAAAAGGAAAAGTGCCACAAAGACGACACAAAGGAAAAGAAGAAGCAGAAACAGTCGTCTTCTTTGGCTTGCTTTTTTGGCAGCTTCCTTTTGCTTTCTTCTCTCTCTTCTTTCCTCTCGAAGTCTCTGCCGTTCTCTTTCCAGAGCTTCTTCCTCTTCCCTATCCTCAGCATCCCCGTAATGCTCAAACTCCCTGTGCTGAGCAGCAGCTTTATAACTCTCCTGTTTAGCCTGCTCTTTCGGTTCTATAGCTTCAGGTTTGCTTTGCTGATTCCTCTCATCCATTTCCTTTGCTTCAGTGCTGCCCTGCTGATTCTTCTCATCCATACGTCAAAGTCTCCTTTGCTCTTTTTGCACTACTTCTTCTTTTTCTCTGACTTTCTTTTTTCTACCAGAACCTTAAATTCTTCCTCTGAAATCTGCAACTCTTCCAGATTTTTCTTTCGTCTTTCCTTCCATTTCTTCTTTCTTTTCCGTTCATCATGAAGGTTTTTTGCTCCATACAAAGCGCCTCCTCCAAAGAGGAAAAATCCGAAGCCGGCTAAAATCGTAAATCCGCTGACGGTAACCGCTGCAACCGCTACCTTCTTCTTGGTTTCCTTATTATTTAAAATGACCTGAATATTTTGATCTTTCCCAACATATCCGCTTCCTACAACTTTTCCGTCCAGTAAGATTTGCACTTTTCCCAGGGCGGAAGCCGGAGCATCTCCTGCAATATCCTTGAAAACATATTGTAAGCCGTCCTGACTTGCTCCCTTAGGAAGAGAAATCTTCACGGTATCCAGAAAATGAATTTTATTTTCCTCCGTTATCTTTCCGGCGGATACCAGTTCCTTTCGCAAGGCCTCTAAAGCACCGGGATGTTCCCCTAAAGTTTGATTTTCCGTTTCCGAAAAAGCTAAATCCAGTAAGGCCTTTGTATCCGTGTAGTGAGAAGGATTTTTGTCCTTCAAAACTACCGTAACCACCTTTCTTCCCTGATCCTCCGCCAGGCTAATTAAGGTATTTCCCGCAATCTGGGTATAACCGGTTTTTCCCGCTACTACCCTTTTATCATAGAACTTTGTGTTGGAGAGCATCATTTTATGCTCCATATAAATCGTATTTCCCTCCGGAAGACGCTTTAAATTTCCTAAAGTATGACTCAGATTTTTTTCAATTTCCAAAAACTCCTTATTCTGAAAGGCAGCCATACCGATTAACGCCATATCCCTTGCAGTGGTATAGTGGTTCTCATCCTGCAAGCCGGAAGGATTCTGAAAATGGGTGTCTGTGCAACCAAGCTCCTTCGCCTTCTCATTCATCATCTCTGCAAAGGCTTCCCGAGAGCCTGCCACATGCTCCGCCAAAGCATTTGCCGCCTCATTTGCGGACTTGAGTAAGAGGGCATGCAAACAGTCATTTACCGTAAGAACATCTCCCTCTTCAATCTGGGCATTGGAAGAGCCTAGATCCACATTGTATACCGCATCGTGGGAAAATGTCACCTTATCCTCCAAGGATGTGTTCTCCAAAACTACAAGCGCCGTCATCACCTTGGTAATACTGGCAGGATATTCTCTCACATCTCCGTTTTTTTCATATAAAACCGCCCCGGTTTCCGCATCCACCACAATGGCGGACTCCGCCGTTAAGTCTGCTGTCGGCCAGCTGGCAGCCACTGCTACCACACTATGAAAAAGAATAAAAAAGCAAAAAGAAAGGAGTAAAAATATCCTCCCCATGCTCTTTCCTTTTTTTTCCTTCATACTAAGCAAAATACTTTAAGTCCTTTCCCTCATTATCTCAAAGTCTATCCTTGCATCCTTAGTTTTCTCTAAAAAGCTCTTCCAAAGTTTTTCCTGATGGGCGTGGAAGGAAAGTCCTTGAGCATTCTCTATACAATAGTTTTTCGGCTTAAAATTCTTTCTTTTTTTAAACTGTTCTTCCAAAATTTGGGCTCTGCTTTTCCCCCTCCGCTTACGCCAGAGCTTCTCCTCTTGTTCATAAGCCTGATAAAGGTGGGACAGGAAGCGATCTCCGAAAAATATGGCGGCATCCCTTTGATGGCTCTCCACATATTCCTTGGAAAAGAAAGGACTGCTTCCATAATAGGGCATCCATCCGAAGAAAAGGATATTGTTGCGATATAAAAAGGGATCCTTCTCCTCCTCTTCATAACGCTCTTCCAGGAAATCCCTGCAGTAATCATAAAAATGAGAATAGAAAATATCTTGGAACCTGCTTCTCTCCAATGCTTCATCGGATTGGCTGTAAAGATAAAGTTGTAAATAAAGCTCCAAAATTCTGGATTGTGCCTCTTCCTTATTCTCCAAGACAATCCCGAAGGAAAGGAAAATCAAAATGGAAAAGAAATCGCCGAATGAGTTTCTTTCCTTAGCTATTCCGGGATAAAGAAAATCCTGTAGTTCCTTCTGATAACGTTCCAGTAAAGAACTAATCGAAACAGATGCATCCGTATTTCCTTCCACAGCAGCTACTTCTAAAGACTGTGCTTCTTGATTCTCCCGCTCTTTAAAATAATCCAAAAAAAAGAAAGCCAAGGGACGAAATACTTCTTTATACGGGGAATCTTCCCTCATTTCCAAGGGAATCTCCCGAATCCGTTCTAAAGCGCTATTTCTTCTTTCTCCCATGACTCCTCCATTATAACAAAAATCAGTCTGCTTCCTCTTACGAAAAAGAAAGGAATTTCCTAATTTTTTTCTTTGTCTATATTTAAAAAATACGATATATCGGGCCGGACAGCAAAGTCACTACACTGCAAGCCGGACAGCAAAGTCACTATACTTTAGGCCGGACAGCAAAGTCACATTCTTAAGCCTAAGAGTAAAAGAGCCAGCCATAAGAACAAAAGAACGATATCCACGCCCAAAGCCACATAGACTGGACGTCTTTCAATGAATTTTCCCTTTTCCACAGGTAAGGCAAAACGAAGGGAAATCAAAAGAAAATTCACGGAAAATAATGCCAATGCTCCTAGCACTAAAGGCCCGTTTCCTTTTTCATAAAAGGAAATCCCGATACAGAGAAAGAAAAGGCAGAGGGAAACAAAGGAACTGATTATGGCTCCCAGGCTTCCCTTTGCCCATTTTTTTCGGATGTAGCTAAAACGCTTTTCTCCTTCCATTTTCTTCTCCTCCTTTCCCTTTGTATGAGTCGAAACAGAACATAGCCCAAGGCAGTTCCCAGAGTATTCAGGATAATGTCATCCACATCACAGCTTCCGGAACGGGAAATCAGCTGAATCGCTTCCACCCCAAAGGACAAAAGATAGCCTGACATCACCGTGTTATACCAATACATCCTACAACGCTTGGAAAAGCTGGGGAGTAGAAAGCCCAAAGGGCAAAAGCCGATGATATTTCCCAGTAAATTTTCCAAAGCATGGGCAAGACCAATTTGTTTCCAATAAAAAAGAAAGCGGAAAATCTCCTTAAAAGGCTCCATATTATAGGAAAATTCCGCCCGATTCATAAAGCCTCTGCCCTTTAACTCGGAAAAAAACAAAACATAAAAGAGAAAAATCAGGTAAAGGCAGAAAAAAAACACCCCCAACCAACGATTTTTCGTCATTTCTTTTCTATGCATATCACACACTAAACGTCTGAATTCTCTCTTCTAAGAAGTCCGTCACAGTCTAATTCCCTCCGTCTCATTGCCTTATAGCAATTCAGAAACGATACTGTCCGGATACTTCTTATTTTCCAAGAGACTCTAGAACGTCAAATCCTCTTTTCTTTTTAGCAAGATGGCTCCATGTACAATGGACAGCACCCCGGTAACAATTCCCAGTGTAATAAGAATTACTCCTAAGGCAATGGAAGAGCCTCCTACATTTCTCATAATCTTATAGATTCTTTCCATGTCTTAAAATCCCTTTCTTAAATCTTCAGTTGATAATAGGAACTGGCTTCTTTCACCAAAAATCCCATTTTCTGATAAAGCTTCATGGCCGGGCTGTTTCGGGAATCTACCTGAAGAATCACCCTGGTATAGGGTCCCTTCTCTCCTTCTTCAAAGCAATCCCGAAGAATCGCTTCTCCCTTTCCCTGACCTCTAAACCTATTTTCCACCATAAGTCCGTAAAGGTAAAGCGTTTTTTCATTATAGGACGAAAAATAAACTTCTCCGTAAGGATAAATTCTCTTTTCTCCCGGAAAAGCAATCCCCTCTTCCAGAGTTTTCTCCAAAAAATATTCCGTATACAGATAGGGAAAAGAAAGGGAAAATTCCTCCTCCCTTTCTCCCTTCTTCATAAATCGAAACACACAGTTTCGAAAATCATCCATCAGACTTTCTTTACACTGGGTAAATAAGCCCTGCCCCCTCATCTTGGGATGGACAAAGGCAAGACAAAGGAGTACGTCCTTTCCTCCCTGTTGCTCACCAAGCTTATAGCCCATAAGCAATGCCAAAATCCCCTCGGCAATTCCTGTTTCCTTCTCCCCCTCATTGCGAATGAGATAAAAGAAATCATAGTCCAAATCCGTATCGTAGGGAATTTCTTCCTCTAAATTACAAAGAGAGAGGAGGGTCTTACAGTCCCTCTCCTCTTCTAAAGACAGAGTTCGTTGTAATTCGACTTCCATTCCTCTCTCCTGTTCTAACTCGTCAAAGTAATTACTTTCCTTCTTTAAAGCAGAAGTTTATTTTGTAAATTCTTTGAAGCACAAGGTTTCAAAGCTTATTACATGACTTTCTCCGAGCTAATCTTTTTAGTCTTTAAAAACAATCTTATCCAAACCCCAGATTTCCTTTGCGTACTCCTCAATGGTTCTGTCAGAGGAGAACTTTCCGGCATGGGCGGTATTTAAGATAGCCGCTCTTGCCCACCATTCCTCATCCTGGAACTTCTTCACCGCTTCTTCCTGGGCCTTCATATAAGAACGAAGGTCCTTTAAGATGAAGTAACGATCCGCTCTGTCGGATTCATTGGTATTTAACAAGGAATCATACAAAGGTCTGAACAATTCCGGATCCTCAGGACTGTAGAAGCCGTTTACCAGCTGCATCAGGACTCTGCGAATTTCCTGGTCGTTGTTGAAAATGTCCATAGGACGGTACTCGTTGTTATGCTCTAAAGCAATAACCTCGTCACTGCTCATACCGAAGATAAAGGCATTTTCCTCCCCAACCTCCTGTACGATTTCCACGTTAGCGCCATCCATGGTTCCCATGGTTAAAGCACCATTTACCATAAGCTTCATGTTGGAGGTACCGGAGGCTTCCTTGGAAGCGGTGGAAATCTGCTCGGAGAAGTCCGCTGCAGGGATAATCACCTCTGCACTGGATACTTTATAATCCTCAATGAAGACTACCTTAATCTTATCCTGGATAGAAGGATCATTGTTGATGACCTCCGCCACATTGTTGATCAGCTTAATGGTCAGCTTTGCAGTCTTATAGCCTGCTGCCGCCTTGGCTCCGAAGATAAAGGTGTGGGGATAGAATTCCATCTCCGGATGATCTTTAATCTGGTTGTAAAGATACATCACGTGAAGGATATTCATCAGCTGTCTCTTATACTCGTGCAAACGCTTTACCATTACGTCAAAGATGGAATCCACATTTAACTTAATGCCGTTATGCTTCAGCACATACTTGGCA
>CALIEL010000225.1 GCA_938022235.1 Oribacterium parvum | reverse complement strand
ATCTTCCGTCAATGGTGGGTCTAATGCAGATTCTTGGATGATTCATATTGCCTCCTTTATAGTTAAAACACTCTATTACCTTAGATTCTCTTGTCAGAAAGAATACTCCCGAATTTCCGATGCCTCGTAAATCAGCCTTCTTCCCTCTTCCAAACTTCCAATCTCCCCTTCTTTTTGTAAAAGCAGGAGAATATTTCCCAGGGCGGAACTTTCATAAGGTCCTGCCTTGACCTTTAGCCTTAAGTTCTTGGCTATCTTTTCCGCCAGGTACTCTGACCTTGCCCCTCCTCCAATCATCTGAAGTTTGGAGAAAGTCTTGCCTAAAATGCCCTCTATATCCTCTTTCACTTCTCTGTATTTTTCCACCATGCTGGCATAAATCAGAGTAAAGTAGGAAAAGTCATCCTTAGGAGGCTGTCCACCCTTGGCTAGAAGATAAGCATCAATTTCTTGCTTTACCTTTATGCCCTCTCTTCCAAAAACTTCTGCGTCCATGTCCAGTAGACTTTCGGGCTCAGCATCTTTTTGTACAAAGGCTGTAATCTCAGAAAAAGCAATCTTTCTTCCCAGTCTTCCTTCCAACTCCTCCTTGTACTTTTCCAACAGATACAGTCCTGTAATATTTTTAAAGAAAAGAGTTTCCGACTGATAACTAAGCTCATTGGTAAGATTCCTCTCATAGGCTTCTTTACTGACCAATGCCTTCTCTACAGAAGTTCCGATTAAGGACCAGGTACCGCAACTTAGGAACAAGGACGGATTCTCTGCATCTCTTTCCGTCATCAAAAGGGCACTGGCTGTATCGTGTCCGCAAACCGGAATCACGTCTATGGATAAGCTTCTAAGTCTCTCCAGCCTTGCATTCTTGGTATTTCCCTTCCATTCTCCCGCTCGAACAATTTTGGGAACCAACTCCTTCTTTAATTGAAGTTTGGAAAATAGATGGTCGGAAACGGCCTTTTTCGATAAATCGTATAAACCTGTTGTAGACCAAATGCTTTCCTCTCCAATCTTTTCTCCTGTCAAAAGGTAGAAAAGCAGATCCGGAATCATTAAGAGCTTATCAGCCTTCTCATAAACTTCCGCTTCCAAGTTCTTTAAGGCCAGCAGCTGATAGACTGTATTGATGGTCATAATCTGATTTCCGCTGTTTTGGAAAAGCTCAAATTCCTCCATTAGGGCCTTGGCCTCTTCTCTGCCCTCAGAAAACTTTTCATCTCTGTAACAGTGGGGCGCTTGCAGCAGATTTCCCTCCTTGTCAATGAGGCCAAAATCCACGCCCCAAGTGTCAATCCCGATACAGGATACATCCTGATTTTCCAAGATGGTCTCCTCAATCTTTCCGGCAAGACTTTCCCAATCCCAGTAGAGTCTTCCCTCCCTTTTTTGAATCTTATGGGCCATTCGCATGACTTCTTTGGTGCAAAACTTACCATCTTCTATATAAGCTAAAATACCTCTGATGGAGGTAGCCCCCATATCAAATGCCAAAACCTTTTTCATAATCCTATCTCCAAATAATAGCTCTATATCCGAGAAATGCTTAGGAGTAAGCCCTTCCCCGCTACTCCTTATAAATGATTTTTCAAGTCATTTTTTAATATCCAGAATATAGCATATTTCATAAAATAATTATATCTTTGAACATTTTATTGGAAATATTTCCTATTTCTGTGCTATACTGTCCAAGAATGAACATTTTTGTTCATGGCGAATAAGGAGAAATAAATGGGGATAAATGAAAGAAAAAGAGAAATTGTAGAAAGCCTCAATCAACATAACGGCTTTGCCAGTATCAATTACCTAAGCAAGAAGCTTTATGCTTCCCGTTCTACGATTCGAAGAGACCTGATGTCTCTGGAAGAAGATGGCATACTGAAGCGTTCCCACGGTTATGTTTCTTTGGTGGTAAAGTCTGCGAAAGAAAGCCCTATCAGCATGCGGCAAATAGAAAATCTGGATAAAAAACAAATCATTGCAAGAAAAATGGAGCCGCTAATCAAAGACGGAATGGTAATCTTCTTGGACTCCTCTTCCACCGTTTGTCAGCTGGCTCCTATTTTAAAGACGAAGCAGCACCTTACCATCATCACCAATGGCATCAATATTGCCAATGAATTATCCCATGCGCAAAACCTTACCTGCTTTCTTTGTCCGGGCGTTCTGAAGCACAAGAGTCTTTCTATTGTGGGAGAGTTCACCTCCCAATTTATCAAGAATTTTCATGCAGAGCTTGCCATCATTTCCTGCAAAGCTATTCAGGAAAAGGGCATTTTCGAAGGAGACGATTCCCAGGGTTTAGTCAAAAAAAGCATGATGGAAAATGCGGAAAAAACCATCCTGCTTTGTGATAGCACAAAGGAAAATGCTGTTGGCTTCTTTAAGCTGGCAGACTTTCACGCCCTGTCCTGTCTGGTATCGGATGCCCCCTTCTCCCCCTCCTTACAGAGGGCTTTGAAGGAGCAGATTCCAATGCTTTTTTACTAATATGAAATAGAAAAAATCAATCTTTTTGACAAATATAAAAGCTTTCCACAGCATAGCTTAAACGAGAGGCAATCTGAGCCCGTTGGCACTTGCGAAAAACAAATGAAATGAAGTTTTTCGCTTAGTGTCCACTACGAAGGCGAAGTTAGCGGGAGCGTGCCTTGAATTTAAGCTATGCTGTGGAAAGCTTGTTTACATAAGTCCACCCAAAATTTTTTATTTTCTATAGTTCCCTAACCATTTGGAACACCTTCTCCAAGTCATTTTCCGTATTCACCCTCTGTCTCCAGCGAGCAGCATTTTCCAAACCTTCCATATACCAGGAAAGGTGCTTTCGCATTTCCAAGAGGGCAAGATGCTCTCCCTTAATCTCCACCATTAGCTTTAGGTGCCGAAGCATCATTTCCTTTCTTTCCGAAATGCTCACCGACGGAAGCTTCTTCCCTTCGGAAAGAAGACTCCTACATGCTCGAATCAAAAAGGGATTTCCTTGTATGCCACGGGCCAGCGCTATACCGTCTACCCCGGTGGAAAGGAGCATGGCCAGAGCATCTTCTTCTTGGAAAATGTCTCCGTTTCCAAAAACGGGAATATTCACTGCCTCCTTGGCTTTCTTTATATATTGCCAATTGGCCTTTCCCCTGTAATATTGCTCTCTGGTTCTACCGTGAATGGTCACGGAAGCCACGCCGGAGGCCTCTGCCATTTTCGCAAATTCTACCACATTAATGGCATCATCCGTAAAGCCGATGCGAAACTTAACTGTGAGAGGCTTCTTCAAGGCTTTTGCCATGGTACTTAAAACCTGTTCCGCCAAAGGAAGATTTGTCATTAAGGCTGAGCCCTCCTGATTCCGTACTACCTTGGGAACGGGACAGCCCA
>CALIEL010000224.1 GCA_938022235.1 Oribacterium parvum | reverse complement strand
TCATGGACCAGAATAACCCGCTTTCCGAGCTTACCCATAAGAGAAGACTTTCCGCATTGGGACCCGGCGGTCTTTCCAGAGATCGTGCAGGTTTCGAGGTGCGAGACGTACACTATACCCACTACGGAAGAATGTGTCCTATCGAGACTCCTGAAGGACCGAACATCGGTCTGATTAACTCCTTGGCTTCTTATGCAAGAATCAATGAGTACGGTTTTATCGAGGCACCTTACTTAGTGGTAGATAAGACAGATCCTGCCAATCCGGTAGTTACCAATCAGGCGGTATATCTTGCCGCAGACGAGGAAGACCAGTTCGTGGTTGCTCAGGCGAATGAGCCTTTGGATGAGGAAGGACATTTTAAGCATGACAACGTTTCCGGTAGATATCGGGATCAGACCTCTGCTTTTCCAAAGACCAGTATTGATTTAATGGACGTATCTCCTAAGATGGTATTCTCGGTAGCTACTTCCATGATTCCTTTCCTGCAAAACGATGACGCGAACCGTGCCCTGATGGGATCCAACATGCAGCGTCAGGCGGTGCCACTTTTGATTACCGAATCCGCAGTGGTGGATACCGGTATGTCCAGCAAGGCGGCGGTAGACTCCGGAGCCTGCGTGGTGGCAAAGAACAGCGGAGAGGTCACTCTTTCTTCCTCTGCAAGAATCTTGATTAAGAGAGACAAGGACGGAGGAATTGACGAGTATAAGCTGATGAAGTTTATGCGTAGTAACCCCAGTAACTGTTATAACCAAAAGCCCATTGTCAATACTCATGACAGGGTAGAGGCAGGAGATGTTATTGCAGACGGTCCTTCTACAAAGGACGGCGAGATTGCCTTAGGAAAGAACCCCTTAATCGGATTTATGACCTGGGAAGGTTACAACTACGAGGACGCGGTTTTACTTTCCGAGCGTCTGGTACAAAACGATGTTTACACCTCCGTTCATATTGAAGAGTATGAGTGCGAGGCCAGAGATACAAAGTTAGGACCTGAAGAAATTACCTCCGACGTTCCCGGTGTAGGTGATGATGCCTTAAAGAACCTGGACGAAAGAGGCATTATCCGTATCGGTGCGGAGGTTCGTGCCGGAGATATTCTGGTAGGTCGTGTGACTCCTAAGGGAGAGACAGAGCTTACCGCCGAGGAGCGTTTGCTTCGTGCCATCTTCGGTGAGAAGGCAAGAGAAGTAAGAGATACCTCCTTAAAGGTACCTCACGGCGATTACGGAACCGTTATCAACACCATGGTTTATACCAGAGAGAATTCCGACGAGCTGGCT
>CALIEL010000223.1 GCA_938022235.1 Oribacterium parvum | reverse complement strand
CAAGCAGGCAGGAGCTTCCCTCGCACCGGCAATTCAGAAGAAACCATCCCAGTTCTCACAGAAGCTACTCCTTAAGAAAAAAGCCATAGCTCCCGATTCCGGAAAGCTATGGCTAAATTTATAAGATTTATATTCCTCTTTATACCATGGGTGTGTGATCCAAATAAGGTCCCACAAATGCCAGGAAAAAGCTGAGGATTGCCGCTCCGAACAAGGCCGTCAGAACAATTCCCACCAAAATGGCGATCAGCTGAGCTCTGGCAAAGTTTCGAATATTCTTATTCTTCGTAGCTCCGAGACTCATAATAACCACCACAATAAGTCCTACCAGAGGAATTGCAAAAACCACCTGATAGAGGAAGAAGTGAAGTGCCGGTACCACCTTAAGCTCCTCAGGCAGGTCTTCCTCGGAAATATCCCATGGGCCCGGCTTTCTTTCCAAAGTATCTCTGCTGTACTGTTTTTCTACGCTCTGCTGCTCTCCGCCTACAGTGCCGTTATTGTTCTCATATCCCTGCTCTTCCATAGTGCCTCCTTTATACTGTCCTTTTCCAATCCTTCTCCAACCCTTTGTTTATACCATGAATCGACTTTCGGTGGCAAGAAAAAGGCGATCTCCCGACAGACAAAGGAACTAAATACAGGCACAGGCCGAATCCGATACAGCATCCTTAGAAGCGGAAAACCATCGTTTGCTTTCTGAATTTGTGCATTATATAATAGAAAGAAAAATTTGAAAGGAGAATATGCTATGTCTTGTACAACAATTTTGGTTGGTAAGGATGCCAGCTACGACGGTTCCACCATGATTGCCCGTAATATGGATTCCGGTTCCGGAGAGTATACTCTGAAGAAAATGATTTCCGTTTCCGGAAAAAATCCTCCCAAGAAATACCGTTCCGTGCTTTCTCATGTGGAGATTCCATTACCGGACAAGGCGCTGGATTACATTTGCTTCCCCAATGCCTTAAACGATAGCGGTATCTGGGCAGGCGCCGGCACCAACAGTGCCAATGTCTCCGTTTCCGCTACGGAAACCATTACCAGTAATGAGCTGGTGCTGGCAGCGGATCCTTTGGTAGTGCTTCAGAAGGAAGGCAGGACGGAAATTCCCGGAGGCATCGGAGAAGAAGATATGGTGAGCTTACTGCTGCCCTATATTCATTCCGCAAGAGAAGGAGTGCTTCGTCTCGGAGAGCTTTTGGAAAAGTACGGCACCTATGAGATGAACGGAATCGCTTTCTCCGATACCAAGGAGATTTGGTGGCTGGAAACCATCGGCGGACATCATTTTATCGCCAAAAGAGTTCCGGATGATTCCTATGTGATGATGGCTAACCAGCAGGGCATCGACTCCTTTGATTTAAAGGATGCCTTCGGAAAGCAGGAATCCCATATCTGCTCCAAGGATTTAAGGGAATTTATCGCAGAGCATCATTTGAATCTTTCCTACGAAGAGGAGTTCAATCCCAGAGACGCCTTCGGCAGTCACTCCGATGCGGACCATGTATATAACACTCCCAGAACCTGGTATATGCTGAAGACCTTGAATCCCCATTGTTTCCGTTATGAAGGGGAAAATGCGGATTTCACCCCGGATTCCGACGACATCCCCTGGAGCATGGTACCGGAAAAGAAGATCAGTCCCATGGATGTAAAATACGTGCTCTCCTCTCATTTCCAAGGCACCAAATATGACTGCTACGGAAAATACGGAGATACGAGTCATGTGGGACAGTTCCGTCCCATCGGCATCGAGCGAACCTGCTTCCTGTCTCTTCATCAGAATAAAGAGGAAAAGATTAAGGACTTGGAGTGCATTACCTGGCTTGCCTTCGGAAGCAATGTCTTCAATGCCCTGATTCCCCTCTTCTCCTCCGTTGGCAAGATTCCCGCTTACTTCAGCACCACCAAGAAGGAAGTCAGCACCGACAGCTTTTATTGGAACAACCGCTTAATCGGCGCTTTGGCAAATGCTTCCTACGCCATCAGCCGTTTCCATGTGGAGCGTTATCAAAACTCTGTACAGGCCAAGTGCTATCAGCTGATTCTGGAGTGCAAGAAGGAGATTGCAAAGAAAAAGAGAAGCCAGGAAGAAATTCGAGTAATGCTGGAAGAATGCAATGAAAAGATTGCCCGTTGCGCAAAGCAGGAAACCGCCGATCTTTTAGATAAGGTATTGTTTGAAGCCAGCAGCGTGATGAAAAACTCCTATTCCCGCTC
>CALIEL010000222.1 GCA_938022235.1 Oribacterium parvum | reverse complement strand
CGTCTTGCTTCATCCCTTAAGAATGCGTTGATTATTAAACATAATGGCGGCGGACAGGCAGGGCACACGGTAGAAGATCCGGAAGGAAAATGGCGTTTTATCCATCATCAGATTGGCGCCGGAGCGGAGTATCATGTGCCTACTTTATTAGCCGACAGCTTTATGCCGGACTTATTTCAACTGGGTAAGGAAGTTAAAGACTTTACGGAGCTCTTTGGTTTTCAGCCCATTCTTTATTCTGAAAAAAATGCACGAGTAACGACCATAGATGAT
The DNA here is from genome assembly GCA_938022235.1 of Oribacterium parvum. GTDB lineage: Bacteria > Bacillota > Clostridia > Lachnospirales > Lachnospiraceae > Oribacterium > Oribacterium parvum_A. Next base: position 2,110 of record CALIEL010000222.1, on the reverse strand, counting down.
GTACTTTTAAATATGGGCGCAGAACTTGCCAGAGGCGAGAATCGCCACGGCTCCTGCGGTATGGGCATAGAGGAATGTGTGCAGCGAAATGCCGCCGGATACGGAATTACCCTGGAAGAGCTTGCTACAATGACTAAGCAGGATTTATTGCACCGTTTAAAGCAGATTAGAAAAGAGTATACAAAAAGAAGAGCAAAAATCTTGGGAATACAAGCACCAGCTTCCTCGAAAGCCATGAGGCAATCGAATCTTATGAATCCCTACTATGAGATGCTAAACAATGAGAGGGTTCTGGAAAACTTTGTAGAGGAAGTGAAGGAGAATGTAAAGCTTCTGACCTTAGTAGATGCGGATAGAAAATGGCTGGAGAAGTTTCAAAATTTGATTTTTGAAACAGGACAGGGCTTACTTTTGGATCAGGACTATGAAGACTATGCTCCTCATTTGACATCTTCCAAAACCGGAATCCATAATCCGCCCATCTTTTTAGAAAAACGAGGCATATTTTTAGATGAAGCCATCTATGTGACTCGTCCTTATGTCACCCGCCACGGAAATGGCCCTTTACCCTGCGAAGTGGATCCTTCTGAACTTCCCGGAGTGGGAGAGGATCTGACCAACCGGCCCAATGAATGGCAGGGGACTTTACGCTATGCAAAGCACGAAAGTTTGGAAGCCTTTTTTGCACCGGTACTAAGAGATAGGGATTATGTAGATTGCTTAGAGCATATGGGTGAAACAAAACTTCTCAAGCATCCCAAACTCTCTATCCTTGTTACCCAACTTTCGGAAACAGGAAATCAACTATATTTTGATGAGAGGAGTATTCCCTTTGAAACTCTTCAAAAAGCAGGAGAGGAGCAGGGGATTTCTTGTATTAAAGATATTTGATAGAGGGCTCTTAAACTTCCCTGGAAAAGAATGTAAATAGCGCATGTCATGTTTATGCAACGCTCTAAAAAGAAATAAAATCGGAGGATAATCCATGAAAATACTACTTACCGCCTTTACTCCCTTTGATGGGGAGAGTATTAATCCGGCGCTGGAGGCCATGAAGTTATTGCCGGATAAAATAGGAAATCTTGAAGTTCTAAAGTTAGAAGTACCAACAGTTTTTGGAAAGTCTGCTCTACTTGTGCTAGAGACCATAGAAAAAGAAAAGCCGGATTTTGTCCTTTCCATAGGACAAGCAGGAGGAAGGGCGGAGATTACTCCGGAAAGAATTGCCATTAACATAGATGACGCCAGAATTCCGGACAACGAAGGCAATCAGCCGATGGACAGTCCCATTTATCTCGATGGGGAAAATGCCTATTTTTCAACTCTGCCGGTTAAAGCCATGGTGGAAGCTATCAAAAAAGAAGGACTCCCCGCTGCACTATCCAATTCAGCGGGAACCTATGTTTGTAACCATTTGCTGTATTCAGTGCTGTATTATATTCAGATAAATGCTTTGCCCATTAAGGCAGGATTTATCCATGTTCCCTATATCCCGGAACAGACAGTAGAGAAAAAAGATAAACCCTCCTTAGCACTATCAGAGATTGTAAGAGGGCTTAAAGCCTCCATAGAGGCAATTTCAAAATAAGATATCGTAGACTTTTCAAATCAATCATTAGAATAAAAAGAGCTGTATAAATTAAATTATATAGTTGAAAGCGATTGCAGCTCTTTTTATATAAAAAAGATGCCGTAGAAAATCTACGACATCTTTTTTTGTAATCTTATCTCTTCACTGTTCTCTTTAATCCATAGTAAGCAAGTCCTAATACGGATAGGCTGAAGAAGCCTGCCCAGAGGAGAAGCTGAGAGCTGTCTCCGGTTGGGGTATCACGCTTATTGTCTGCTACCGGTCTGGATTCTCCTAAAACCTGAGGAACAAGCTCAGGATTCACTTCATTTTCCGACACTTCACTGGAGTCCGGAGTAGGTGTAGGTCTGGACTCACCGGCTACCGTCGGGGTAGGAGGTGTGGATGGTGTGGGATTAGAAGGTGTAGGAGTGGACGGCGTAGGGGTAGATGGTCTGTTCGGTCTTGGTGATGGTGTTGGCGGTGTTTCAGGAGTGGGGCTTGGAGGAGTAATAGTCTTTGTATTGGTAACAATATATC
>CALIEL010000221.1 GCA_938022235.1 Oribacterium parvum | reverse complement strand
CAGCAGTATGACTGCCTTCACCAGAAATGACAAGAACCCCTCCATGCCCATGGTCGGCTCTTTGATGGGTTCCCTCTTTAATATCGTATTTGACTATATTTTCATGTTCCCCATGAATTTGGGCATGACCGGTGCTGCTCTGGCTACTGCCCTATCTCCGGTGGTTACCAGCTTGGTTTGCACTCTGCATTTTCGGAGTCCGAAAAATACCATTGCCTTTCGTTGGCAAAATCCGCGCTTTAAGCATCTCTGTGCCTGCTGCAAGCTGGGATTTTCCGCCTTTGTCGGCGACCTGACCAGTGCCGTGACCATCAGTACCTTTAACGGCCTGATTTTAGGTCTTAGCGGAAATATCGGTGTTGCTGCCTACGGTGTCATTGCCAATGTTTCCTCTGTCTGCACCTGCGTATTTAACGGTTTGGCTCAGGGAAGCCAGCCCTTAATCAGTAACAGCTACGGAAAACGAGATATTCATAAGCTCCAGTCCTACCTGCACTACGGCATCGTAAGTGCCTTGGTACTGGCGGTTTTGATTGTGGCAAGCATCATTTTCCAAAGCGACTTCTGCATCGCTCTTTTTAACCGGGAAAATGATCCTATCCTCTACCAATATGCCAAGGAGGGAATTCCGCTGTATTTCATCGGTTTCCTTGCGGCCGGGCTGAACATCCTGATGGTGAGCTATTTCTCCGCTACCAACAATCCCCGCCCCGCCTTTATCTGCTCCTTGCTGAGAGGCACCATTGCTATCGTATTTTTTGCCTTCTTACTTTCTTCCCTTCTGAAAATGCCGGGGGTTTGGCTTTCCTTCCCCGCATCCGAAGCCTTCACCTTCCTGGTGGTGCTGTATTTTTACCGGAAGGAACGGAAAGAGATGAAGCTGCATTTGGAGGCAAAGCCGAAAAGCAAATAAAGCCGGCGGAGGGAAGGACTGTATTCATCAAAATGATTTGCTCCGATGTAGTATAGGTCTGTGTTCGGGGCACGCTCTCGCTAACTTCGCCCCTACGAAGGGATGAACGGTAACTATTGAAGAAATACGCTCCAATGCATAATAGGTCTGTAATCGTGGCACGCTCTCGCTAACTTCGCCTTCGCAACGGTACTAACTTCAAGCTTCGCTTTGCTCGCTTTCAGTAAGTACCGGCGGGCTCAGATTGCCTCTCTTACAGACCTATTATGCATCAATCGCTTCACTCAATTAATTTCCATAGTCCTTCCCTTCGCAGGTTTTCAAGTAGCGACAAGCTCAAAATCCTCTTCCATGCCTATACTACATCTGTCGCTTTGACTTTTTAAGTTCTACAGTTCTTTCCTTCGCAGGCTTTCTGCAAGTATCAGTGAGCTCAGATTGCTCTTCTTACAAACCTATACTGCTTCTGTCGCTTCACTAGATTGATTTCTACAGTCCTTCCCTTCGCTGGCTTGCAAGTACCGCGGGCTCAAGTTACCCCTCTTTTAAACCTATGCTGCTTCTGTCGCTTCAGCTTATTGATTCCTAGGTATAATGCTGAAATGCTTTTATCTGTAGTTATTTAGCTTAATATTTCAGACAAAGAAAGCGACTCCGCAGAGTGTATATAGCACACCGGAAGACCGCTTTTATTTTTCCTTCTCTCGGTATGGTGGTCTGTGCTTTTTAGCAAACAAGCAGTCTAAGAAGCCATTCAATTCCTTTATGTTATTATCAGCATATTTTTTTCCACCCTGAAAGTTGTTTTTAAAAAGATTGAACCGCCCTACAGCCTTGATTTACAAGGGTGTAAAGCGGTTTTCATCAACACGTTTTGTCCTATAAGCCTAAGCCTATAATTCACATTTATCTTATAAGCTAATTATACAAGTCCTATGGTAGAGCGATTGCAGTATAAGTATGTAGGAGGACAATCTAAGCTCATCAGGGCTTGCAGAAAGCCATCGAAGGGAAGAACTGTAGAAATCAATAAGCTGAAGCGACAGAAGCAGTATAGGTATGAAAGAGAGCAATCTGAGCCCGCCGGTACTTGCGAAAAACAAAGGTACTGTAGTTTTTCGCTTAGTACCGCTGCAGGGCGAGGTTAGCGGGAGCGTGCTCGATTTCATACCTATACTGCATCGGAGCTTACTTCTTTAATAGTTACAGTTCTTCACTACGAAGGCGAAGTTAGCGGGAGCGTGCCCCGGACACAGACCTATACTACATCGGAGCGAACCATTTCGATGAATACAGTCCTTCCAGATGCGAAGGCGAGGTTAGCGACAGCGCACCCCGTTTTCATCCCTATACTGCATCCGATCTTCTCTATTTATCCTCTAAAATGATACTGTAGCAAAAGCTCTTCGCTTCATCCGGTCCCAGAGCGATACGATCTTTCATGGAGCATAGCTCCTCCATTACGCCTTCTCTTCCGGGGAGGCTTGTCCATGGCTCTAGGCATAGGAAGGGTGTCTTCTCTCCATAGGGCTGCCAAAGGGCGATGTAGGGATAGTCCTCATAAAGAAAACGAAGGGATACCGGTTCGTCGTCGCTTCCCAGCACCAACTCTCCTCCGCTGTGCGCCAGCACCACTGCATCATTTCGGAACAGAACGGTTTCCAAGGGGAGCCGTCCGTTTACCAAAGCAAAATTCTCTCGCTCCTCCAAAGTAAGTAAGTCTTTTGAAAAACGAACCTTTTCCATCATGGCTTCCTGCTTAGGGAAGTGAATGGCGTAATCACTTATTGCCTGCTTCTTGGAAAAGGGGAGGTAGAAACCGGGATGTCCTCCCAGCGCAAAATACATTACCTCAATGCCCAGATTCTCCACTCTGGAGCAGACATCCAAACGATTGTCCTTTACCCGGTAGCTTTGCTGTAAACGAAAGGAAAAGGGGTAAATCTTTCTGGATTCCGCACTATCCCGAAATTCCAAGGTGCAGGAATCCTCTTCCTGATCTACGATACGAGCCTGCATGGAGCGTAAAAAGCCATGCACGTCCATGGGGTATTTCTCCCCATTGTAATAATAGGCCTTCTGAAAAAGACGTCCGATAAAGGGAAACAGAAGCGGGGAACGCTCTTTCCAATACTTTGCATCTCCCTGCCATAAGCACTCTCTGTTTCGTTTTTTGTCAAACACGGACTGTAATTCCGCTTCTCGGTTAATCTCCACCTGCAACAGGGCGGACTCAATCTTTATCATACCTTTTTCCCTCCTTTAAACGGAACAGCTCCCTCTGTTCCTGCACCGACTTTTCCCGATGCCTCTGTCATTACTTCTGTCGTTACTTCTGTCAATGTTTCTGCCTACAATCTTGCCTTGCAAAATCTTTTTGCAATCCTGCATGCCCAATCAATCAGGATGCAGGAGAGCTTGCAAGATGCATACTCTATTTATGCTTTATTTAAGCCTTCTTCCGGTTTCTGGTATGCCGGTCAATAATAGCCTGTTGCTCCTTGGTCAAATGAAATTCTTGTCCCTTATGATCCAACTCTTCATGGCCTACATGGTCACACTTTCCGGATTTCGCATAACTGCAATATGCACAAGAGCCATTTTCCCGGTGCTCCTTCCGTAAAGCTCGAATGATGGCAACTACAATTAACGCCACAATGGCCAGTACGATAACGTTTCCCATTTTTCTTCCTTTCTCTAATAAATAATAAACCGCTAGATTATCCCGGATGAATAAGACCGCTCGCAAAACGAACTTACTTACTATATTATAGCAAAACCGTCATTTTCCAAAGGTTTATTCTAAAAATTAATATTCTTTAGGATTTCTTCAAAAAAACTTGGTTTTTGAGCTATCTCTTTTTGAGCTATCTCTTTTCGACTATCTCTTTTCCTTATCTATCGCAAAGGACAGTATAAAACGGCCAAATACACAGTAAAATGTCTCAGGCTTCAGCTTTGCCACTTTCTAAGTAGTAGAAATGAAAAAGAGCCCTGCAAGGCAGGAGCTCCTTTCCAAGCTCATTCCGTTTTCCGGAATACATTCATAAAAATCTTTATGCCATGGCCTTCTCCACTGCCAGCTCTTCGGAACCGGAAAGAGTTGCCGCTTCCTTGTAAGGTCTGAACAAGCCCCAAAGTCCTGCAAGAATCAGGATAAATGCTACGATGGTGAAGGGGTTAAAGCTAACCTCACCGGTTACCAAACCGCCTACCTGATAGATGACCAAAGATACACAGTAAGCCAGGAAGCACTCCCAAGCAATAGCGAAGATGGTCCATCTACCGTTGTTCATCTCTCTCTTGATAGCACCGATAGCTGCAAAGCAAGGTGCGCAGAGAAGGTTGAAAGCAAGGAAGCTGTAGCCTGCTACGCCGCTGGCAAAGTATTCCTTAACCTGTGGCCAGATTGCCGTACTGTCATCTTTTAAATCTACGCTTCCCGCATAGTGGAAGAGGGTACCGAAGGTTCCTACTACATTCTCCTTTGCGATAAGTCCGGTAAGAGCTGCCACAACAGCCTTCCACTTGCCCCATCCAAGAGGAGCAAAAAGCCAAGCCAAGGCATTACCAAAAGCTGCCAGGATAGAAGTATCCATATCTTCCTCAGGAAGATACTGTAAGCTAAAGTTAAAGCGGGATAAGAACCATACCAGAATGGTTGCCAGAAGGATAACGGTTCCCGCCTTCTTCACGAAGGACATTCCTCTTTCTCCTACACTCTTTAAAATATCAATAGGTCTTGGCATATGGTATGCAGGAAGCTCCATAACGAAGGGGGCGGGCTTTCCGGCAAACATCTTGGTCTTCTTCAATACGATTCCGGAGAATACGATAGCACAGATTCCTAAGAAATATGCACTCCAGCCTACCCAAGCAGAGTTGTCAAACATTGCTCCTGCCAAAAGTCCGATAATAGGAAGCTTAGCGGAACAAGGAATGAAGGTGGTGGTCATAATGGTCATACGACGATCTCTATCATTCTCTACGGTACGAGATCCCATAACACCGGGAACACCACAACCGGTACCGATCAACATGGGGATGAAGGACTTTCCGGAAAGACCGAACTTACGGAAAATTCTATCCATGATGAAAGCAACTCTGGCCATGTATCCGCAGCCCTCCAGGAAAGCAAGGAAGAGGAAGAAGGTCAGCATCTGGGGTAAGAATCCGATTACCGCACCCATACCGGCAATGATTCCATCGATTACAAGTCCCTGAATAGCCTCACTTACATTCATAGCTTCCAGTGCAGAGGTAGCAATGCCCGGAATAGATGGAACGTCCACCAGACCGAAGAAAGACCAGGGATCGGAGCCGAACAAAACGTCATTTACCCAGTCGGTCATTGCAGTTCCAATGGTAGAAATAGAAATGTAGTACACCAGGAACATCGCTGCGGCGAAGATGGGGATTGCCAGAAAACGGTTGGTTACGATGGCGTCAATCTTATCGGAAACAGTAAGTCCCTTCTGGGCTCTCTTTACATAAGCCGCATCGATAATGCTCTGAATATAGTTGTATCGCTCATTGGTGATGATACTCTCGGAATCATCATCCTCCGCCTTCTCTACAGCGGCAATAATGCTCTCCACATCTAAGTTCTTCGCTTTCTCCGGCATTTCATTACGAATCTTATCATCTCTTTCGAAAAGCTTGATGGCGAAGAAACGCTTCTGGCTCTCCGGTACATTGCCCTCTAAAAGATTTTCAATGGAGTTGATCGCTCCTTCCACCTGCTCGGAGAACTTGTGCTGTACAACAGTGTCGTTCTTCCCATTGGCTTCCGCAACGGCTAAGGCAGAGGCCTCCGCAACACCCTTGTTTCTTAAAGCGGAAATGCTGACTACCTTACAGCCCATAGCCTTTCCCAGCTCTTCCAGATTCAGCACATCTCCGTTCTTCTCTACCACATCCATCATATTGATGGCCATAACAACGGGGATGCCCAACTCCTTTAACTGGGTAGAAAGATAAAGATTTCTCTCTAAGTTGGTTCCGTCTATGATGTTCAAAATAGCATCCGGACGGTTATTGATCAGGTAGTTTCTTGCTACCACTTCCTCCAGGGTATAAGGAGAAAGAGAATAGATTCCGGGAAGGTCCGCGATGACTACATCCTTGTGTCCCTTAAGCTTTCCTTCTTTCTTTTCTACAGTAACACCGGGCCAGTTTCCTACATACTGGTTGGAACCGGTGAGCTGATTAAACAATGTGGTTTTGCCGGCATTCGGGTTTCCGGCAAGTGCGATGGTAATGGCCATGTCTCTCCTCCTAGTTCTTTAATTCTACTTCAATCATCTCGGCATCTGCTTTACGAACGGATAATTCATATCCCCGCACGGTAAGCTCCAAAGGGTCTCCCAATGGTGCCACCTTACGAACAAAAAGCTCCGCTCCCTTGGTTAGGCCCATGTCCATAATTCTTCTCTTTACAGCGCCCTCGCCTGATAATTTCTTTACGACAGCACTCTGTCCCGGTTTTAAATCTTTCAGTGTCATTTTGTCCTCCACCTTCTCTCGCTGCTAAAACTCTCTAAATTCCTCTCTTCCAATCTTCTCCGGCATACGCCCCATAACTTTCGAAGAGAAAAATTCTGAGATCCTTTTAGGTTTCATTCTATACCTTTACACCATGATTTTGTTCGCCATCTCTTTACTGATGGCTACCCTGGCATCCTTAACCTTCACAATGACATTGCCCATAGAGGTGGAAATCACGGTAACTTCTCCCCCTACCACAAAGCCCAGGTCGCTAAGATGCTGTCTCACTTCTGCACTTCCACTAATCTTCTGGATAATCTGTGGAACCCCTGTTCCTGCTAATGTTAATGGCATAGCCCCTCCTTCCGCTGTAAATACCTTTTCTTTCTTAGTTTCAAGATTCCAGTTGTTTTTGAAAAAGCCTAACACAGCCAGTCTATACAGCATGAATCTGCCTCATTAAATTAGCACTGTCTAACCATAAAGTCAAGATTTTGTAAGAATTAATTAGCTCTGAGTAGGATTGTATTTAATTAAAATATGAAATTCCAGATATTTAATGATGGCAATGTCAAAAAATTCTCCACAAAAGCTTGCCTGTAGGAAAATTCAGGCTTATAGGGCAAAAGCTGTTGATGACGCCCCCATCGGCATATCCCAAAAAGGACTGTAAAAAAATCAAAAAGCTTTTCCATACAACGAGTATCGCACACTACACGTGCGATACTCGTTAAGAATAAGGCCTGAAACAGGGTAATCTTAGATTGCTCCTGTTTCAGGCCTTATTGCCAAAAATTTATTTCTTCGCTTACGCTTTAATCTTTTGATCCTTTAATTTCGCATAAAATTCCTTGATTTTGGTGAAAGATTCCGGACTTAAAACATGCTCCATGCGACAAGCATCCTGGGAGGCGGTGTAGGCATTGACCCCTAAGGCCACCAGCACATCCGTTAATACCGTGTGCTTTTCATAAGTTCCCTGGGCGATGGACAGGCCGTGCTCGGTTAAGCTTAAGGCTCCCTTCTCGTCCACTTCCACCTTTCCCTCTTCCCGAAGGCGCTTTAAGGCAATGCTGACACTGGGCTTGGAAAATCCCAGCATATTGGCAATGTCAATAGCTCTGACATTTCTATGGTCCATGGACAGCATCAGGATGGCCTCCAGATAGTTCTCCTCTGATTCATGACTTTCGTATGGTTTCATTCCCTATTTCCTCCCTTTGTGCTTTCTTTGGATTCTTATTGCCGGAGAATTCCATCCGGCATTTTTATCTCTTCGGCTTTTCCCTCCGTTCAGAACGGGACGCATATTTCTTAGGATGCCTTCTTAGCCAAGGCTTTCTTTCTCCGTTTTCCGGCTTCCAGTACCTCTTCCTTGTCCGCTTCGATTTCCTCCTCCGGAATCAAAGGTGTCATGCTCTTCAATCCGGTTGCGATGGTGGAAATGTTATGGAACAGGGCGGAGTTGGAAGGTGTCATAATACCGGCTAAACCTAAGGCAATCAGCATAGCGTTAAAACCGATAATAAAGTTGTAATTGCCGTGAATTCTCTTCATCAAACGGTTGCTCAGCTTCTTTAAGATAACCAGTTCGTAAAGGTCGCCCTCTTGGATAGTAATGTCCGCAACCTCCTTGGCGATAGCCGCTCCTGCGGAAATGGCGATTCCCGCATCCGCTTCGGAAAGATCCGGAGAGTCATTAATGCCGTCTCCTACCATGATTACCTTTCTGCCGAAGCGATGCTCTTCCTGAATAAAGCTTGCCTTATCCTCCGGAAGAACCTCTGCATGGAACTCATCCACGCCAACCATTCTGGCTACTGCATGGGCAGTCTTTTTATTATCTCCGGTCATCATCACAACCTTGTCGATTCCCAGAGCCTTTAAGTCCTGAATAACCCCAACCGCTTCTTTTCGTAAAGGATCGGAAATCAGAATTACGGTGGTGAGCTCTCCGTCAACCGCAAGATACAGGGCGGAATGCTCAGGCGGAATGCTTGCCAACTTCTCCTCTTCTCCCTTTGGTACGGTACAATGCTCATCATCAAAGATAAAGTGATGGCTTCCGATTAGCACGTGCTTTCCTTCGTAAATGCTGGAAATTCCGTGGGCTACCACATATTCCACCTTGGAATGGCGCTCCGCATGATGTAAATCTCTGGCTTCCGCCTCGGCCACAACTGCATTTGCCATGGAATGAGGATAATGCTCCTCAAGACAAGCAGCCATACGAAGCATCTCATTTTCATCCGCATTATTGAAGGTGATAATGTCCTCCACCTTCGGCTTAGCGTAGGTCAAGGTTCCGGTCTTGTCAAAGACGATGGTGTTGGCCTCGGAAATGGCCTCCATAAACTTTCCTCCCTTGACGGAAATCTTATGCTTTCCGTCCTCTCTCATCGCGGAAAGTACCGCTACCGGCATAGAAAGCTTCAAAGCACAGGAGAAGTCTACCATTAAGAAGGCTAAAGCCTTGGTGACATTTCTGGTGAGCAGGTAGGTCAATGCCGCACCGCCCAGGCTATAAGGCACCAGCTTATCCGCCAAATGGGAAGCCTTGTCCTCTGTTGCAGACTTTAACTTCTCCGACTCCTCAATCATTTTCACAATACGATCATAGCGTCCGGAGCCTGCCAGCTTCTCTACGCGAATACGACATTCTCCCTCTTCCACTACGGTTCCCGCATAGGCGGAGGAGCCGATTTTCTTCCGAACAGGAATGGATTCTCCGGTCATGGAAGCCTGGTTCACCATAGCCTCACCAAAGCTCACCTTTCCGTCCAAAGGAATCATATTTCCGGTACGGACAATGATTTCCTGTCCTACTTCCACTTCATTTAGGGGAAGTAAAACTTCCTCGCCCTGAACCAAGGTCCAAACCTTGTCCACATTTAAGGACATGGTTCTTGCCAGGTCGTCCACAGACTTCTTATGAGTCCACTCTTCCAGGATTTCTCCTACGGAAAGGAGGAACATTACGGAGGACGCGGTATCGTAGTCTCCGGTTAAGATGGAAGCGGAAATTGCCACCGCATCCAGGAGGGATACTTCAATCTTTCTTTGGAAGAGAGTCTGTAATCCCTTAAATAAGTAGGGAATCGCCTTCACTCCTGTAATCACCCGCTTTAAGGGGATGGGATAGAAGAGGGTGGAAATCACTCGATCCACTACTGTCAGCACTAATTTGTCTTCATATTCTCTGTTTAAGGCTCTACCGGTCTGACTCGGTACAAGGCCTTCATTTCCCTTATAAGAAAAACGGGACAGGGCAAGAATCATGCCTTCCCGTTTTCCTTCGTAGAAAATGACTGCATCTCCGGTTCGGTCATAAACCTTCGCCTCAATGACTCCCTCCTGGGCCTTGAGATAATACTCAAGGATATCTGCCTGTGCCATGGTCATGCGCTTCTGCATGGCGTGAACACGGATACGCCCCGGGGATTCATGCAAGATATTCCATTTCATTTTCCCTTACCACTTCTTTCTCAAAATTACAGAGCCGGGAATGCGTAAATCCCTTCCCTAGGATCAATGCCTTTCCGGCTCGAGTTACTTCTGATTCAGTTTCCGTTGATTCAGTTTCTGTTGATTAAACTTCCTTTGCATCGAAGTCGGAAACTTCTTCAAAATCCTCGATTAAAGAGTTCTCTGCAGCCTCTGCTCTCTTCTCGTTAATGCGCTTTGCATCTGCATAGATGTCCTCGCAGCTTTCCTTAATGCCGGTGCTTACCTTCATCACGCAATCCTGCCCTCTAAGAACTGCTGCAGCTGCCTCGGTGTAAAGCTTCTTCGCGTCAGTAGATCCTAAAATCTTCATTCCTGCTGTTCCGAATAAAACTCCACCTGCGAAAATTCCAATCTTCTTCCATGCCCAATTTGCTAAAAACATATTCTTTCCTCCTCTTATTTTGCTATACATAAACTACTATTTGCTACTAAAGAATAAAGCTTTCTTGCATTTGACACTCAGTTGTGCTCTACGGTTAAAGTCTTGTTCTTTAGAACGAGCATATTGTAAAATAGGAATTATTATTAAGTCAAGGCTAACTCTTTTGTATTTCGTTTCCATTTTTAATACAATGTAGTCTACGCTAACAAAAGTTAGTTTTACATAACTTGTAACATCGATTATTGCAAAAGTCAAGATGGAAGGGCTGTATTCGTTATAAGAAAGCGCTCTGAAGCAGTATGGGTCTATAAATGGGGCACGCTTCCGCTAGCCTCGCCTCGTAGCGGTACTAACTTCAAGCTTCGCTTCACTCGCTTTCAGTAAGTACCGACGGGCTCAGACTACCCCTATTATAGACCCATACTGCTTCATTCGCTTCAGCTTATTGATTGCTACAGGCCTTCCCGCCGCTGGTTTCTGCATGTACCGGCGGGCTCAGATTGTTCCTCTTACAGCCCCCATACTGCTTCAGTCGCTTCAGCTTATTGATTGCTACAGTCCTTCCTACCGCTGATTTTCGCAAGTAACGCGGACTCAAATTACTCTCTTTCATACCCATACTGCATCAGTCGCTTAACGATATCATTTGTTCAGCTCTTCACCTTCTGCTTTTCCCCAATCCAATTCTTGATGACGAATACCGTCATCTTCCCATTCGGCAAATAACTGCTGAATGTTTGTTACTTTGGGATTTTTCCATTGGTAAATGGTAAATAACCTGTCATCTTTTTCTCTCCATAAAAATTGAGATAATCGTGAAAAGTTGAACGCACTTTTTCCACTTTACACACTATCTCAGGGAGGAATTCAAGATGAACACAAAACTTGCTAAAAGCAGGATGCGAACAGGGCAATGGGCTGACATTATTAAAGATTGTAAGACTAACTATTAATGGTCAAGCATAAAATTTAGATTATTCAGAATAAAATACGGAAACGTATTTTAGATAGATTAGTACATTGAAAACTG
>CALIEL010000220.1 GCA_938022235.1 Oribacterium parvum | reverse complement strand
CATTCTTACGGAGATGCGGCTATTGCAGCCATGGCCATTGTCATGCGAATCAGTATGTTTATCTTTTCTCTGGTGATTGGCTTCGGACAGGGCTTTCAGCCGGTCTGCGGTTATGCTTACGGGGCAAAACGCTACAAGAGAGTGGCGGAGGCCTATCGCTTCAGCCTAAAGGTCTGCTTTATTATGCTGATTTTTGCCGGAGCGGGAGTCTTCCTTATGGCAAAGCCCATCGTCACCGCCTTCCGAAAAGAGGACGGGGAGGTGACTCGTATCGGCACTCTGGCTTTACAATTACAATGCCTGACTATGCCCCTGGCTGCCCAGATTACCATGGCTAATATGTTTTCCCAAACCACCGGCTATCCCCTTCGGGCCAGTATCGTGGCACTGCTACGGCAGGGCATTTGTCTGATTCCGATTTTACTGATTTTCCCCCGTGCCTTCGGGCTTTTCGGCCTGCAAATGTCTCAGCCCCTCAGTGATATCTTTGCGGCGCTTATTGCAGCCCTGATTACCGGAGGAATTTTAAAGGAATTGAAGGAAAGGGAGAAGAAGGAAATTAAAGTATAGCGTTCATGGGATGGAAGCGGAAATAAAGAACTAAAGATGTAATATTTATTAGATGAAACCGGAATAAAGAGTTAAGAATAAAATATTATTCGAGACATTAGGACTTGCTCAATATTCTACTTCCCATATAAGATTCGGAGAATGGTAAGCTCATTGATATTAGAATGAACCATATAGAATATGACAAAATTATCAACATGAACCCTGTGAGTATTTCGACTTGTCCATGGTTCCCACTTGAAACTCTTCTTTCATTAGCTGTTGAACTTCTTCCACAGAATAACTCTTCCCTGTCAGAGTAGATTCATATCCTTCTTGTAATGCGGTATTTAATTCAGTTTGACTCATATTTCCTATAGCTGTTGGAACTTGGTAAGACAAGTGTAAATCCAAAGGAAATCCATTTGTCCGTACTATCTGACTATATAGCATTTGAATGGCGCTGGAAGGAGATATTCCAAGTTGCTGTAATATGCCTTCAGCATTTTCTTTTAATTTCGTGTCAATTCTTGCATAAACTGCCTTTGTATTTGCCATATAATTCGCCTCCTTTATTATCCCATAGTATAGTTTTAGTGGAGCTACTTTGCAAGCATTTGCAAGCAAATAGATGATTGATTATTGCGAGTAAAGTGATGATTGATTATTTATCTATAAATTATCTAATCCTTATTTCATAACTTCGGGATAAGGCCATCATACTTGCTATTCACTACTCCAAACCTTATAATGCAATAAGGTATATTCATAAAATTTAACATAATGAATCATGGGAGAAAGAGCGTATGAAAAGAACAATGATGAAGACAAAAGGAACCGGAGCGGTTCTGCAGAAAAGCTTGGCAATCGTCTTTTTGGGATTGCTTCTAAGCCTTAGTCTGGTTTCCTGTAAAGGGAATAGTCAGGCAAAGGGAAGTGAAGGAACTAAGGCGGAAGAAAGTACATCGGTAAAGGCGGAAGAGAAAGCTGATGAATCTACTGTAGCTACAGAAGAAAGTACATCCGCCGGTTCAGAGGAGCTTAGTTATGATAGCGGAGCGGTAAACAAATCCAATATATTTGCATCCTATCCCGGAGATGCAATGTGGAAGAGTACTGCTAATGAGTATATGCTTATCCCTTATATTAAGGACGGAAAAGAACAGATTGAGTTTCGTCTTTATGGAGAAGCAAAGTTTTTATTAGAGGGGCTTTCCTTTTCCAAAACAGAGCAAAACGGTTTAAAGGTATCCGGCAAGATGCGAAACCTAAAAGACAATAGCTGGAACGGGGATGCGGATGTGACATGGAATAGTCTTGAAACCATTGATTATCCTATAGTGACTTTAACCAATGGTACGGAATTTACCGATGTAGATATGGGGGGAGATTATAGTTATGCCGGCTTGGTGAACAGTACAGGTCAATCCAATGCCGGAACGGCTACCAATGCTTCTGAATTTATTTTCCCATACGCCAACGAGAGACTGATTGCTCGGGGAGAGTATGAGAGCTTGGATGCGGCAACCCTCCGTTTAGCGATTAATGAAATTTATGCTCGCCATGGAAGACAATACGACACTCAAGACCTTAATGCATATTTTTCTTCTAAATCCTGGTATAGACCGCAGTACAGTAAGTCGGAATATGATAAGATTGAAAGTCAGGTTTTGAATTCTTACGAGCGAGAGAATATAAAGATCCTTACCGGATATAGAGACAGCCTGCTGGGAAAAGTAGGATAATAGAATGAAAAAGCAGTGGAAAAGAAATTCCAATATCTCCTCTCGTCCATTACCTTGGATGCGAGGAGATATTTTATTGCACACCTTATCCATTAACGGATATTATCCGAATATGGAGACTAGTATATTTACAATTGCCACATTACAATTATAGCACTACATAATTCTGTCGATTCTTTCCCTTCTTACTATGTCTATTCTTATTCCTATTTCTAAAAGGAGAATCTCATGCCTCAATTTCCAGCAAAAAATTCTAAAAATTCAAAAGAGCAACACACATTACAAAAATCAAGCTCTCAGCTAGAAGTAAAACAAGCTATTATATCATCCCTAACTCTTATGGATGATATCTTTATCAAAATCGTATTGCAGGATA
>CALIEL010000219.1 GCA_938022235.1 Oribacterium parvum | reverse complement strand
GTATTCTTACTCCGGAAATCGTAGGAGAAGAGCACTACCAGGTGGCAAGAGGTGTACAGCAGGTACTCCAGAGATATAAGGAATTACAGGATATCATCGCCATCATGGGTATGGATGAATTGTCTGAGGAAGATAAGATTAGCGTTTTCCGTGCCAGAAAGATTCAGAACTTCCTGTCTCAGAGCTTCTCGGTAGCAGAGCAGTTCACCGGTCTTGCAGGAAAGTATGTTCCATTAAAGGAAACTATCCGCGGCTTTAAGATGATTTTGAACGGAGAATGTGACGAGCTTCCCGAGTCTGCTTTCCTCTTAGTAGGAAACATCGATGAAGTTTTTGAAAAAGCTAAGAAACAGTAAGGAGGGACCTTTATGGCAAACTTCCATTTAGAGATTGTTTCTATGGATGGGCAAAAATTTGACGATGAAGTAGAACGTGTCAGCTTAAGAACCATTACAGGAGACCTGGCTATCATGGCTCACCATATCAATTACTGCACAGCGGTAGGTATGGGTACAGCCAAGGTGATTATGAAGGATGGTAGCGAAAGAAAGGCAGCCTGTATCGGAGGAATGCTTTCCATGATGGACAACCATTGTCGATTGATTCCCACCACCTTTGAGTGGAGTGAAGAAATCGATGTTGATCGTGCCGAGAGAGCCAAGGAGCGAGCTGAGAAGAAGATTCAGGATGAAAAACTTTCTGAAGAACAAAGACTTCGGAATCAGGCAAAGCTTTATCGTGCCCTTATCCGTTTACAAACAGCAGGAAAAAACAGCAGCTTATAAAAATACTATTTTATAAAAACGATATTTTATAAAAATGATATTTTGTTATAACAAGACTTTATAAAAGCAATTTTTATAAAGAATCGTAGCAAATTTAGAGCTTAGAATGAAGGCTTGGGAGATACTCCTTTAAAGCATTTCTTCTAAGCTCTTTTTTTATACATAAAATTCGGATGGAAATCCCGGAGTTTTTCATTCAATGTAGCTATCCTTTAGTGAATTTATGATACAATGGATTCTAAAGAAAGTATAAACACAAGAGAAAAGGAAGAAGACCATGGATAGAAATGCATTTTTTAGAAGAATTCCAAAAATTGACAATATATTGGAGGAGGAGCAGATTCTCTCCTTTATTCAGGATTACGGCTTATCCTACGTTACGGACTGCGTAAGGCTTGAGGTGGAAAATCTCCGAAAATGCGTTCGGGAGGAAGAAGAGGAAAGCCGAATAGAACAGGCCTTTTCTTCTCTTTACAGTCGGATTACGGAGCGCATCGAGGGAGATGTAAAGCCGAAGCTAAGAAAAGTGATTAATGCCACCGGCACCATTTTGCATACCAACCTTGGTCGTGCTTTACTATCTCCGAAGATCGGGCAGGAGCTTGCCAAGATGCTTTCTTCCTACTCTAATCTGGAATATGATTTGGAAAAGGGTGAGCGGGGAGAGCGCTACAGCCATATTAAGGACAGCATTTGCAAAATCACCGGTGCAGAGGACGCTATGGTGGTCAATAATAATGCTTCGGCGGTTTTATTGATTCTTTCTACCCTGGCCAAGGGGGGAGAGGTTGTGGTATCCCGTGGAGAGCTGGTGGAAATTGGCGGAAAATTCCGTATTCCGGATGTTTGTGCCGCTTCCGGAGCGGAGATGCGGGAAGTGGGCACCACCAATAAGACTCATTATCGGGATTATGTGGAAGTGGTCACAGAAAATACCAAAGCCTTCTTAAAGGTGCATACCAGCAATTATAAAATCTGCGGTTTTACGGAGTCGGTAGAGGCCAGAGAATTAAAGCCTCTTTCTTTGGAAACCGGAATTCCTATTGTTGAAGATTTAGGCTCCGGCGTGCTCCTTCCTTTGGAAAAATACGGCCTTCCCCACGAACCGACGGTACAGGAAGCCATCGAAGCCGGTGTGGATGTGGTTTGTTTCAGCGGAGACAAGCTTTTGGGAGGTCCTCAGGCAGGAATTATTATCGGAAAAAAAGAATATATTGATCAAATGAAGAAAAATCCTCTTACCAGAGCCCTTCGAGTAGATAAGCTGACCATTACTGCCTTGGAGCTATGCTTTTTAGAATATCTGAAGGAGGAGGGAATTGAAGAAAGAATCCCGGTACTCCGTATGCTGTCTGAATAGCAGAGCGTGGTAAAAAGGCGAGGAGAAGCATTGCTTAATTTGTTCCAAAAGGAATCTATCCCCGGAGAATATTCTTTACAGCCCTCAAAAGCCCAGGTTGGTGGAGGCTCTCTTCCGGATACCTATATGGACAGCTATGCTGTGGTTTATCATCCGGAGAAGCTTTCCGTATCTCAGCTGGAAGCCAGACTTCGAAAAGGAAAAACGCCGATTATCGGAAGAATCTGGGAAGATGATTACTGGATGGACTTAAGAACCATACAGGAGGAAGAGCTGGAAGAAATTGTAGAGGCTTTTCAGGAAGCTCTGTACTAGAATGAAATTAAGTGGCTGCAAAAAATCAAAATAAAGCAATTTTCGGCAATATAGGTCTGAATACGGGGTACGCTCCCGCTAGCTTAATTTTTGCGTAGGGAAGGGCTGTATTCAACATCGAGAGGTGCTCTGATGCATATGGGTCTGTATTCAGGGCACGCTCCCGCTAACTTCGCCTTCGTAGCAGTACT
Source organism: Oribacterium parvum (assembly GCA_938022235.1). Lineage (GTDB taxonomy): Bacteria > Bacillota > Clostridia > Lachnospirales > Lachnospiraceae > Oribacterium > Oribacterium parvum_A. Next base: position 1,739 of record CALIEL010000219.1, on the reverse strand, counting down.
AACTTCAAGCTTCGCTTTGCTCGCTTTCAGTAAGTACTGACGGGCTCAGATTGCTCCTCATACAGACCCATATGCATCATTCGCTCCAATCAATTAATTTCAACAGTCCTTCTCTTCGCTTGCTATCAGCAAATATCGGGTTCAGACTACCCCGTATTCAGACCCATATTACCGAAAATTTTGTTCTTTATTGCAGCCCCTTTTTTGAAAATAAAACGGATAATAAAAGCATGAATTTACAGTACAGGTCTAAAGGAGGGGGTAAACTGAGCCCGTCAGTGCTTATGAAAAGCCTGTGTAGGGAAAGGCTGCAGAAATTTACTAGCGTAAGCAACTGATGTAGTACTGGTCTGTATGAGGGGCAATCTGAGCTGTCAGTACTTGTGGAAAGCCTACTTAGGGAAGGGCTATAGAAATTTACTAGTGTAAGCGACTGATGCAGTATGGGTCTGTATGAGGGGCAATCTGAGCCCGCCGGTACTTACTGAAAGCGAGCAAGGCGAAGCTTGAAGTTAGTACCGCTGCGAAGGCGAGGTTAGCGGGAGCGTGCCCCGAATAAAGATCCATACTGCATCGGAGCGTCATTTCAATAATAAATATACTCCTTCCCTAAGTAGTGTTGAACATAGCGGGAGCGTGACCCGAATAAAGGCCAATACTGCAAAAGCGCCCCCCCTTTATTCCTGCTCATAATACTCCGGAAAGGCGATGGAATTTTCCTTAAAGATATGCATGAAAATATCTTCCACCAAGGCTTCCATCTGGCTGAAGCATCTTCTATAGGTAGGGCAAACATCCTCCGGGGCTGTAAAGAAATTCGTCTCTTTCTGTAAAAGCTTAATCAGTTCTCCGGCTGTACTGTGTTCTTCCTCCAAACTCTTTACATAGGCAATGTCTTCAGAGCTTGGTTTTCCGGATTTTTTCATAATTTGGAAGACCAGCTTTTCTTCTTTCGCAAAATGTTCTTCCAAATCTGCCTTTAAGAGGGCAAAGTGATGATGAATGGAACTAAGCTCTTCTCCATGGTGCTCGTAGTGCACCACAAGAATCTTATTCAAAAGAGCTTCCACATCTGCCAGTAGCTCTCTTTCCTTGATATGGTGGCTGCGCTCTAAATCCGCCAACATTTCCGGTACGGACAGAGCACGAAAACGCTGCAGCTCCCCCTCGTAGTCTAAATCATTTTTCTTTGGCAGGGCTGCCAATCTTTCCAGCTCCTGTATAAAAGGCTCTAAATCAATATTTTTCTCTTTGGCGATTTTCGCAATAGGGTCATGTCCTCCACAGCAATAATCCAAACGATATTCATTTAAATAAGGAATGGTACCGGGATATTCCTTTACAACATCCGCTAAGGTCATTTCTTTCGTAATCATATAAACTCCTCTCCTGATTTTTTCTCTTTACGACTTTAGGATAGCAAAGAAAAAAAGAGATAAATGTTGCAAATGTAACAAAAACAATCAAATTAAAATGCAAGGTGAAAAATATCTTGACAAAAGAATATGATAGAGTAAAATTAAATTGCAAACAATCTATCAGATAAAAAACTATTACAAAAGTTTAGCCCTTAAGGGAAAATAGAGTACAGGAGGAAAATATGGGAATTTATGATTACAGTGTAGAGAAGAGAAATGGGGAAATGCTTTCTTTAAAAGAGTACGAAGGCAAAGTTGTATTGATTGTCAACACGGCAACGGGCTGTGGCTTTACTCCCCAGTATGAGGACTTACAGCAGC
>CALIEL010000218.1 GCA_938022235.1 Oribacterium parvum | reverse complement strand
ACCGAGTCCGATAAAAAACAATATACCCTGTATGATTTACAGGATCGTTTGGGGTCGACCATTCGCCTCTTTGACGGGGTACGGGACGCCAAGGTGACGATCTCCGAGGGTACGGACCAGACTTACGCTATTGAAGAGGACAATCCCGTACAGGCCAGTGCCAGTGTGGTGGTGACCATGGAGGAGGGACAGAGTCTTTCCGAAAAGAATGCGGAAGCCATTAAAAACCTTATTGCAAGGTCGGTAAAGGGAATGAACTTTACCAATGTTTCCGTATTTGATGCGGGTACCATGGAAGAGGTGGCAGCAGACGCAGGAGACAGTGCCAGCGGCTCCGGAACCAGTATGGCAAACCTGACCACCACGGTGGAAAACAATATTGCCAACAATATTAAACGGGTATTGGGAAAGATTTACGGAGGAGAAAACCTGGCGGTTTCCGTAAAGGGAACCCTGAATATGGCGAAGCTGATTCAGGAGAACACCCAGTACACCGTACCGGAAAAAACGGAAGCAACAGATAAAAGAGGCTTACTGAGCAATGAGGAAGTGGCCGGGGAAAATGCCGGAAACAGCGGAGAAAACGCTGCCGGTGTTGCCGGGGCGGATGCCAATGCGGACACCCCAAGATACACCACCCAAAACGGAACGGCTACGACTACGGATAATTATTCCAACTCCAGTGCTACCAGAGAGTGGCTATACAATGTGCTAAAGGAGCAAAAAGAAATTGCTCCCGGTGTTTTGGAGGATGCTTCCGTGGCGATTGTCATCAATACGGATGACAACAGTATTCCGGAAAGCGATTTGATTAACCTGGTGGCGGATGCTGCGGGAATCAAGCGGGATGAGGCGGCGGATAAGATTACTATTCTTCGTTCTCTGAATAAGACCGCGGTACAACAGACTACAGAGGAGAAGAAGCCGGCAGAAGAGCCTAAGACTCTCCTGAACCAGTTCCCGTTGTGGGCACTGATCGGAGCGGCGGTATCCGCATTCTTACTGATTTTGATTCTGTTGATTTTGATTCTTCGTGGAAGAAAGAAGAAGAAGCTGAAGAAGTTGGCACAGGAAGAAATGGAAAATGCAGCAGCACTCAGTATAGAGCAGCCTACGGATGAAATTACACCGGTAGAGGAAGTTGATGAAGATGAGCTGACTGCTGAGGGCAAGATGGCTCACGGCATGAAGCTGAAGAAGAGTATCGGCGAATTTACGGATCAGAACCCGCAGGTAGTGGCAAAGCTTATTCAAAGCTGGATGAGAGAAGAGGAGCAAAACCTTGGCAGAAAACAGCACAGATCAACAAGAAAAACAAGCTAAACCCATCGATGAAAATCAGGACTTTGTCCCAAAGCTTACAGGAAAACAAAAAGCTGCCCTTGTGGTGGTGTCCCTGGGCTCCGATCGTGCCTCCCAGATCTACAAGTATTTGGGAGAGCATGATATCGAGGAGTTAACCTTTGAGGTGGCGAAAATGGGAAAAACCACCAACTCTATGGTGGAGACAACCTTGGATCAGTTCTACCGTCTTTGTCTTACCCATAAGATGATGACAGACGGCGGAATGGACTATGCCAAGGCGGTTTTGGAAAAGGCCTTCGGAGAATCCGCGGCCAAATCCCTTTTGGACAGAGTTTCCCAGACCTTGGCTTCCAAGCCCTTTAACTTCTTTGCAAAGGGAGATCCCAAGGCATTGTTATCCCTGCTTCAAAACGAGCGTCCTCAGGTTATCGCCCTGATTCTTTCCTATATGGAGTCTGAGCAGGCAGCCCAGATTTTGGAGAACCTGCAGGAGGCAAAGCGCATTCCTACGGTTATGGCTATGGCAAAGATGGACAGAGTTTCCCCGGAAGCCATTTCCATCGTGGAAGAAGAGATGAAGCGGAAGTTCGATACCATTATCACCAGTGAGGACAATATGAACCTGGGCGGTATTGACTTCGTAGCGGATGTGATGAACCACATTGACAGAAGTAACGAAAAGAAGATTTTCGACGAGTTGGATGTTACCGACCCGGATCTTTCTGCGGATATCAAGGACAAGATGTTTGTCTTCGAGGACATCCTCACCATGGACGATCGTTCTGTACAGAGATTTATCCGGGATTGTGACTCCAAGGATGTGGTATTCGCCTTGAAGACCGCAAATGAAGAGATGAAGCAGATCTTCTTCAATAACATGTCCAAGCGTATGGCGGAAACCGTTAAGAGTGATATGGAGAACTCCAGAAATGTCCGCTTGAAGGATGTGGAAGAGGCACAGCAGCGTATTGTTAACCTGATTCGTCTCTTAGAGGATAAGGGAGAGGTAATCATTAATAAGGGAGGCGATGAAGACAATGTTCTCGTCTAAAAAAGTGATTCGCTCGGCTAGCAATAGCCAGCTTTCCTCCTTTTTAGAGAGCTTGGAAGAGCCGGAAGAAATTCAAGAGGAGGAAATGGAAGAATTTGCTTCCTCCGAAGATAAAGAAGAGGAGGAAGAGCCGGAAGATGCTCTTTCTCTTCCGGAAACAAAGGCAGAGGACCCCTACCATGAGACCTTGCTGCATTTGGCTTTGGAAAAAGCCCAGAGAATTATGGATGCGGCGGAAAAGGAAGCTCAGCATTTAAAGGAAAAGGCGGAGGAAGAGGGCTATCAGGCCGGCTTTCAAAAGGGCTTAGAGGCAGGAAAGGCGGAGGCCGAGGAGAAGGTTATGGCGGAGCATGCGGAGGAAATGGAAAATTTCCGAATGGACATGAACCGCTGCCTTCGTATGGTGGAGGACGCCAAAACAGAGCGTCTTTACCGCTATATGGATGAATTAAAGGATGTGGCTATTGCGGTGGCGGAAAAGGTTATTTTGGTAAGCCTCCGTTCCTCCGGAGAAGTTATTCGAAGAATGATTTTAAAAGAGGCGGAGCGTATCAAGAAGACTGCATGGCTAAAAATACATATTGACCGTCTGGATTATGAAATGCTGGTGGAGACAGACGGAGATGTGGCCAATGAATTAAGCCAGATTTCCGACAACATTAAGTTTGTGATTGTGGAGAAGGAGGAACCGGGAAAACTGATTCTGGAAACTCCGGATGAGATTGTGGATGCCAGTATTGACACCCAGATGGAAAATTTAAGGGAGAGATTGGGACGATTGGATGCCCAAGAGAGTGAGTAAGGGATGTATGAAAATATTCTTTCCACGATTAAGAAGATGGATACCGTGGAGAATATCGGCAAAATTGAGAATATCGTAGGAATGTCTATGGAAGCCTCCGGTACCGGAAAGTCCAGTATCGGAGATATTTGCATGATTTATAGTGATGAGACGGAAAGCCAGGTGGCCGCGGAAGTCGTGGGCTTCAAGGGAGACCGGGTACAGCTTATGACCTATAAGACCTCTGTGGGCATTACATCAGGCGCCTTTGTACGGAATACAAGAAGGCGCCTTCGTGTTCCTGTGGGGGATTTTTTGAAGGGCAGAATCATTGATGCCCAGGGAAATCCCATGGATGGGGGGGAAGCCTTTCCGGAGAGCGATTTCTATACCGTGAACAATTCCTATATGAACCCTTTGGATAGACCGCCTATTCGAGAGAGACTACACTTCGGGATTAAGGCCATTGACGGCTTAAACACCGTAGGTAAGGGACAGCGTATCGGCATCTTCGCCTGATCCGGAGTAGGTAAGTCCACTCTGATGGGCATGATTGCCAGAAATGTTAAAACCGATATTAACGTCATCGCCCTTGTGGGAGAGCGTGGACGAGAAATTTTGGAATTCGTGGAAAAGGACATGGTAGAAGAGGGAATGAAGCGTACCGTACTGGTGGTG
>CALIEL010000217.1 GCA_938022235.1 Oribacterium parvum | reverse complement strand
CTCCGGATGCATTTCGTCCAGCTCTTTTTGCAGATAATCAATCTGCTTCTGCAATGCCTGCTCTTTATAGAGCTTCTGATAGTCTTCCTGCTGCTGTGTACGCGCATCCGTCGTCACCTTCGTCACTTCAATATATTCATAGATAATCTGCTCGAGCATCTTCGTCCGCACGGAAAGCCTGTCTTCCTGAAGGACATTGTAGCGCTCCTCATTGTTGAGACTGAGCATCGGAGATAAGATACATGCCACTTCCTGAATGGACTTATGACTCTCGATCATCCCCTCCAGGAACTGCCCTCCACGCAGGCGAGACGCCAGTTCTTTCAACTCTTTTTTGATTTCTAGCAGTTTCTTCTCCGCGTCCGTCCGATCCAGATCATCCACATCGTAAACGGTCTCCGTCTCCAGAAGAAGCGGCTCCCCTTCTTTCTGGGAAAGTGCAAGAATCCGCATACGGCTTCCTGTCTCTACCATGCAATAGCCGTCCTTGCTGATTTCCTTGACAACCCCTTCCACTGCAATGGGATACAGCTCTTCTTTCGTAAGAGACTGCGTGTTCAATTCGTTCTTATGTAAAACAGCAAGGAGGATCTTGTCGCCCTCTCCCACTGTCTTCCCTGCCAGGGTTCTAAAATGCTCCATTTGAAAATAAATCTGTGCATTCGGTAAAACAACCATGTTATAGGTTGGAACTACTCTCATAATATGCCCTCCTTGTATGTCTTCCCGGACATCGCCCTTTCCTTCTTTTCCGGAAAATAGACCAACGGCATCCTCCACCTTCCCTGCGCGGGAAATGGGATCGGAGGATCCGCTTTCCTTCTCGGATGAAATCGACTGATCCGTCTTCTGCTCCTCCTGCTCCTTCGGTATGGGTCTCGAAATAGCGGAAATACGAGGTTGTTTCTCAGTGCCTTTCTTTCCCTCTTTTCCCTGTAACTCGCTTATGATTTCTTTTAGTGCGTCCACTAAATTTTTCATTGTAAACCTCATCCTTTTTAGTTTGTTAGCAATCAAAATAATCGAGTGCTAATCCACCGATACAGATTATCACCCGCCGTTTTCACTGTCAAGCTGTTTAGAAATTGTTAATTTATTGGAATAATAAAAGAAAGCGCAAGAGGAGACGCTTAAGAAAGATGTCTCTCTTTCCACCTATAATGCATATCAGATGCACCATATAAGACATCCGTAACGGTAACCGTATCGTTATCGATAACATAAAATACCACAAAATGATCTACCAACATTCTATGAATTCCCATAGAATATTCCGGTTCCAATTCGACATAAGCGAACCGATCCGGAAATTGTTTAAGCGATACAATAGCATCTGCAATACGGTTATACTGCTTCATCGCATTCTCCGGAGCTTTCAATCGAACCGCTATATAGGAATAAAGCGCCTCCATATCGGAAAGCGCTTCTTCTGTAATCTGCACAGCATAGCTTTTCATGAACTATGACTCTCCCGAAACTTTGCAAATGCCTTCTCGGCATTCTGCACTTTTCCTTCCTCGTAGTCTGCATAACCTCGTTTTAACTTTGCATGAAACTCTTCTTCCGTCATATTAAAAATGGCCATCTTTTCAACAGAGTTTGACAAACTTACAGAAAAAGGAATCCCACCGGTAAGAACAACCTGATGCAAGAACAAATCAATAGCCGTAGACATAGGCAATCCTAATTTACTCAGTACTTCCTCTGCGTCTTTTTTCAAGACAGGGTTAACCCTTAAATTCAGCGTTTTTGACTTCTCCATAAAATGAATCTCCTTTTTAGGAGATTGTAACGAAAACATCGTTACAATTCAAGTTTTTCTATTAAAAATCCCGGACTCTATTTATCATCCACTCTTTTCACTGTCAAGCTATTTAGAAATTGTTAATTTATTGGAATAATCTATTTATATCAAATATTTTATGCGTATTGACTTGATACGCATAAAAAAATATACTAATCCAATAAGAAAGGAGAGACTATGCCTAAAAAGCCGAGAGAATTAGAAAAAATCATATTAAAAGACGGCTGGTATCTTGTTGGACAGGAGGGCTCTCATAGGCAGTATAAGCATCCTACAAAAACAGGCAAAGTCACTATCCCCTTCCATACAAAGGAGCTTACAAAATTCACAGAATGTTCTATCTATAAACAAGCAGGAATAGAAAGGAGTTGAGGATGTTAAGTATATATCCGGCAATCTTTTATAAGGAAGAGGGGGGAAGATATTCGGTTTGCTTCCCCGATTTTGATGTTGCCACTTGCGGAGACGATCTAAATGACGCTATGAACATGGCGATAGAGTGCCTTGCTGTACAACTGAAAAGCTTAAAGGAAGACGGAGAAGATTTTCCGGCAGCCACCCCTGTCGATAAAGTAGATCCGGTTGCTTATGCAAAAGAATTAGGAGGAAGTATACCATCTGATTATTTTGTAACTCTGATTAGTGTGGATGCCGACGAATATGCCGGATTACACTTCAACAAATCCGTACGAAAAAACCTTACTATTCCCCGGTGGCTAAATGAGAAAGCTTTAGCACAGGGCATAAACTTTTCCCAGGTATTACAGGAAGCATTACTGGAAAAAGTTGGAGGGTAGAATGAGATATCGCACACTTTGCACGCGATACTCATTACGTATAAAAATCCCGGATTCTATGCTCTTTCGAGCTTAAAATCCGGGGTTTTTCATCGCGGAGATGAAGGGATTTGAACCCTTGCGCCGGTTGCCCGACCTACCGCATTTCGAGTGCGGACCCTTAAACCACTTGG
>CALIEL010000216.1 GCA_938022235.1 Oribacterium parvum | reverse complement strand
TATCAGCTGATTCTTTTGGATGTCATGCTGACCGATGGCAATGGCTTTGATTTTTATAAAAAGCAAAAAAGCGGAGGTCTACTTTCTGATGTTCCGGTGATTTTTCTCTCTGCAAGGGACGAGGATAGGGCTCGTTTGCATGGTCTGGGACTGGGAGCGGATGACTACATTACCAAGCCTTTTCTCCCGGAAGAGCTCATCCTGAGAATTGCCGCCGTGCTGAGAAGAACCTGTCATTTGGAGGAGAAGGAGCAGGGCGTGCAGCTTGGGGAATCGCTGGTTTCCATTGATGCAGGAACAGTGATACGACAAGGAGAAAAGCTTTCTCTAACGGCTAAGGAGCTGGCACTTTTTTCTATCCTATACCGGAATAAGGGGAAAATTGTCACCACGGATACCCTCTGCGATGCCCTTTGGCCGGATGGGAATTTCGGATTGGAAAGTTCACTGCTTGTGCATATGCGGCATTTACGGGAAAAGATAGAAAAAGAGCCATCTAAACCCGTGTTTCTACTGACCGTAAGAGGCCTTGGCTATAAATTGGAGATAGGAAGATGAGAGGGAATAGAGAACGGAAAATGCAGCTGATTGCTCTTGTGGTTTTGTTGACGATATTCCTACTGTTTGCAGACCTTTTGTTTTTTGGAATTTTTTTATCTCGAAACGGTATGCCTTCTTATCCCGACAGTGAGGAGATTATGGAGCATTTACATAAGGAAAATGACGGGTACCGCTTAGAGGAAGAGGAATCCGAAAAACTCTCCGGGGCTCGGCAATTTGCCATGCTCCTGGACAATGGAGGAAATATTCTTTGGAGCGAGTTCCTGCCGAAAGAGCTTCAAAAAAACTATACCTTACAGGATGTGGCAAAGTTTACCCGTTATTATCTGGAGGGGTATCCGGTGCGTACCTATGTGGTTCCGGAAGGCTTATTGATTATTGGGCAAAAGAAAGAGCAGATTTGGAAATATACTCTGGAATACGATGAGAATGCTGTTCGAAATCTTATAGAGCTTCTACCGCTTCTTTTTCTCGCCA
>CALIEL010000215.1 GCA_938022235.1 Oribacterium parvum | reverse complement strand
AACGATTACTTGGCTAAGCGTGACTCCGAGTGGATGGGAAGAGTACACCGTTACCTTGGCTTAACCGTCGGTACGGTTTTGAATGAAATGTCCACGGAGGAAAGACAGGCGGCCTATGCTTGTGATATTACCTATGTAACCAACAATGAATTGGGCTTTGATTACTTGAGAGACAACATGGCGATTTACAAGAGCCAGCAGGTACTTCGGGGCTTAAACTATTGTATTATCGATGAGGTGGACTCCGTTTTAATCGATGAGGCGAGAACACCTTTGATTATTTCCGGACAGTCCGGAAAGTCCACCAAGCTCTATGAGCTTTGTGACATTTTGGCACAACAGCTGGAAAGAGGAGAAGAGTCCGCCGAGTTTTCCAAGATCAATGCGATTTTGGGAGAAGAAATTGAAGAGACCGGAGACTTTATCGTAAATGAGAAGGAAAAGACCGTAAACCTTACCCAGCAGGGTGTGGAGAAGGTGGAGAAGTACTTCCATATTAACAACCTGGCGGATGCGGAGAACCTGGAAATCCAGCACAACATTATCCTGGCTTTAAGAGCCCATAACCTGATGTTCAGAGATAAGGACTATGTGGTTAAGGATGATGAGGTTTTAATCGTTGACGAATTTACCGGACGTATTATGAACGGTCGTCGTTATTCCGACGGTTTGCATCAGGCAATCGAGGCCAAGGAGCATGTACAGGTAAAGAGAGAGTCCAGAACCCTGGCTACCATTACCTTCCAGAACTTCTTCAACAAGTTCAAGAAGAAGGCCGGAATGACCGGTACTGCCCAGACCGAGGAAAAGGAGTTCAGAAACATTTACTCCATGGACGTTATCCAGATTCCTACCAACAGACCGGTACAGAGAATTGATTTGGATGATGCGGTATATAAGTCTAAGAAGGAAAAGTTCCAGGCGGTAGTGGATGAGATTCAGGCTATCCATGAGACCGGAGCCCCGGTACTGGTAGGTACCATTGCCATTGAAACCTCCGAGCTTTTATCCTCCATGCTTCGGAAGAGAGGCATTAAGCACAATGTCTTGAACGCCAAGTTCCATGAGCAGGAGGCGGCTATCGTAGCGGAGGCCGGTGTACACGGTGCGGTGACCATTGCCACCAACATGGCAGGTCGTGGTACCGATATTAAGCTGGATGATGAGGCAAAGGCTGCCGGCGGTCTTCATATCGTTGGTACGGAGCGTCACGAGTCTCGAAGAATCGACAATCAGTTAAGAGGTCGTGCCGGAAGACAGGGAG
>CALIEL010000214.1 GCA_938022235.1 Oribacterium parvum | reverse complement strand
TCTTCGCCTCCTGAATCTTGGCCTGCCTTGCCGCCTCTGCCATGGCTTGCTCTTGTGCCTGGTCTCTCTTTCCATCTTCTCCAAGATACTTTCCATCAACCTCTTGATTTTTCGCCATGGAGCCATCTCCCAAGAGATAGTAGTCCTCAATCCATTGATTTTTTGCCATGGTACCATTAGGCAAAAGATAGTACCAGCTTCCCTGTTGCTCCACCCACTCCTGTTTTGCCATGGAGCCGGTAGGTTTAAAGTAGTACCATTCTCCGTCAATTTCTGCCCATTGGTTTCTATAAAAATGCTTTCCCACCCGATAGCGCCATAGGCTTCCGGTTTTTACCCAAGTGCCGGCAAAGCTGATTCCGGAAAATAAAGTGGCTAATAAAATGCTGAGCCACGCCATACTTAAAAATCTTTTTTTCACTTTCCCCTCCATTTTCTCTATTTAAGAGTATGTTCTAAGAAGCGTAACATTTGCCTGTTCCACAGCATTCATGACAGGGTAGATTTCTTCCATATCGGCAGTCCTAGGGATATACCAACTCTTCTGCGCAAAATAATCCGTTAGAGCCTGGTCTTTGAAAATGTAACCGTGCCGGGCATACATTTCATTGATAATCATTTGGGTGATGCTTCTCTCTCCGGGGAACATGCTGTTCGGATATCGGGCTTGGAAATTTGACACATCCGCAGTACTCAACAAACGACTTGCACTTTCTGCATAAAGATACTCTCCTGTAGCAGGATTTTGCACAGCTGCATTGCCTCCCTCTGCACCGGACTGTACGTTGGCACCGGGCTGAGCATTGGCATCGGCCTGAGTGTTTGCATCAGCCTGCATTTCCATAGAAACAGTTGACTGCTCCATATCGCCTTCCTTCTTATTTTCTGCCAATGAAGCTTGCTCTGAAGTGTTTTCTTTATTTGAGTCTGTAGCATCAGAAGCTTTCTTTTCATCCTCTTTTGTTAAACCCGATACTTTATAACTTCCACCTTTAAGAGAAAGGGGAATAGCTAAATTCTTTACACTTTCTTCAGAAAAATCCCAATGATATTGAATCGTATCTCCATTTTTCAAATCTATAGTTTGGCTAAAATCCGGTAGCATAATGATATTCTTGGCATAGTCAACGGCATCCGGATAAAGAAGGGGAAGAAAGCCTTCCTCCGCTTCTTTGGAGTAGCGAATGTTCTCCTTCTCTTTTTCCAAGAGAGCATCCCAATCAATTTCAGCCTCTAAAGTTCCCTGCCCATCAGCTCCTACGGATTGAATTTTTAGGTAAGCGTTTAAATCAATCCCATTATTTTTCGGACGAAGTAGTAGAAATCCACCTCCTGCTATCACTGCTAAAGCAAAAATTACCAGCCCTGGTATATACTGTCCCGGTTTAGTTTCGGTATTACTCGGTTCAACTTTTGGGGATGAAGCTTCGGGGAAAATCTGCTCTTCTTCAGGAGAAGCGTTTTCGATATTTTTATTTTCATTGAATTGTTCCGTCATAAGGCACTCCTTCTTTCCATGAAAAGCACTTTAATAGGGATATTTTTTCACGAAATTATCCCAGCCCATCTTTAACGCATCCGGGGCAGGAATATAATCAATATATCCTTTATCCAAGTAAGCAGCATACAAAGCGGTATCCGTGGTAACCGGTTCATCATGCCTTACATCATCGTCAGTATACGTATAAGTAGCTATTTCTGTTGAATCAATTTTTGAGCCATCATAGTAGTAATAATACATACGATTCAGTCCTGTTTCATAATCGTCAGCATTTCCACGGAACCACAATCCTCCAAATAAACCGGGATAGTTTCTATTCTTACTATATCCGGCATAAGCTGTACCGGAATAAACACTCATATTCCCTTCTATTTTTCGTACACCATTTTCCGTCGCTCTATAAAAGCAAGTAGCGCTATAGCTGGATCCATTCTGGTTACCAACCAGTAATTCCGGAACTCCGTCATTGGTAATGTCATATAAAGCAATAATCGCACTAGCCCAATCAAATATATCCACATCATTACGGTAACGTTCATTCTTTACAAACTCATAGAACTGCTCTTTCCACGTTCCCTTATTGGTACTTGCGTTATTCACCGCTTCTGTTGCTGCCGTTGTTTCCGGGGCTTCCGTTTCTGCGGGTACAGCTTCTGTCTGTGGCGTAGTCTCTACAGCCTGTCCACCTCCATTTGCATCTAATCCTTCCCCCGCCTCTCCGGCTACTTCCTCTTGCAGTGCCTGAGCCAGACTTTCCATCTTGCTCTTTTCTTCTGCACTTGCTTCCACCATTTTTTGAACAGTGAAAGTCAATCCCTGCTCTCCTGCATTTTCCGCTACAAGGCAGGAGCGATATTGCTCTTCCGGAAAGCTTTCGCTGATAAATTTGAGTAGAATGCGATAAGCCACTGCCTCCTTTTTCACGGAAAGGATTTCCATATTTTTTACTTCTCCGGTGGTTGGGCTTCCCTGCTCCAGATTTTCTAAAATGCTAAGCAATAGAGAATCCGGAAGGCTCTCCAAGAGAATGTCGGAATCATCCCCTTCCTTCAAAATCTGTCCTTGCAGGAAGAACAGAGCTTCGTTATAGGATAGAGCTATATTTTTTACAGAAGCAGTCACCGGCTGATTCTTACTGTTCTTCGATTCTTTTGCAGTACCCTCAGAGGGATCGGTAGATTTCTCTGACCGATTTTCAGGCTTCTGAGACTCATCCAAAGTATTCGAAGCTTTATCTTCAGTTTTTTGCATTACATCTACAGTGTCCTGAGAATCCTCAAACTTGCTGTTTTTGCCGTTGCTAAGTAGTATATGGGACTTACTCTTTTTTAGTCCTTCCCAAAGCTTCAGGTATTCCTGTTCCTTGACCTCTTTGCCATGCAGTGTAAACTGACCGAAATTGTTTTCCGGACTTTCTGCTTTATTTTCTTCAGAGTTTTCTTTCTTAACATCTGCACTGCCTTCTTCGGCAACTTCCCCGGCATTTTCTCCCACGTCTTTGCTAACGTCTTCTCCGCCAAAGGGTTCGTAGGAGTGACTGGCGATTTCTTCAAAGCTTAGAGGGAGACTGCCGTTATTCAAACGGTAAAGGCGCTCCATCATTTGCCCGTCATACTCTTCCCGATAGAGATAAAGAGTCTTTTCCCCTTGAATTTGAAACAGGGTATAGTTCACTCCGCCGCCGGCGAAAACGTCCAGGCTGTCCATGGTACATAGAGGCTCAAGCTTTCCGCCTGTAAAGCTAAACACCTGCAAATCCGCCTGACTTACCCTGCCGTCTTCCTTTCCGCTGTTTCCTTCTATGTAAAGCAGCTCCGGGGTATCGTCACCGAAAATATCCCAAAGCAATACTGTTTTTCCCTCTTTATGCTCTGCTTCTTCCCCTGCATCCTCTGTTTCCTGTCCGCCGTACTGCCAGATATACGAAGAAATGGCCTCTCCCTTTTCTTCCAAATGGGCAAGATAAGAGCCGTAGACTTTGCTGTAATCCGAGGAAAATGCCTCTTCCTCCCCTACCTCTCCGGACTTCCTGTGTAAAAAAAGCAAAAAGAGAAGCAATATTGCCACAAACAACACAAGGAAAGGCAAGTATTGCATGAGTTTATAACGTCCGTTTTCCTGTTGCTCCTGTGAAAAATTGGAAGAGTTCATCATTTTCCCCCTCTAATTCCGAGTAAATCGGCTTCTTTGAAGCTTTAAGTTTTACCCTATCTTTTTACCACAATACCAGCGGTAGCAAAAAAGCCACCGCCGGTATCAGTTCCCCGGTAAATCTTATCTCTTTACCGGCTTTCCATTTACAGTCCATCGACCTTCACTATCTAATTGATAGCCGTCTTTTTGCTCGTTCCGATAAAGTCTTCCCTGATTTGCTCCGCCTTCTTCAAAATAGTAGCAATAGCCGTCAATCCACTGCCAGCCTGTTACCATTCTTCCTTTCCAACCGTCGGAAGTTGGGAAGAGATAGTATTTGCTACCGTTTAACTCTATCCATCCTGTTGCCATATAGCCAGAATCCAGGAAGTAATACCAATAGGTCTTACCGTTGTAATCTTCATTTCCCCAGTTGTTCTTGGGATAGCTTCCGTCTAGCTTTTTATACCACCAGCCGGTTCCGTCCTGCATCCATTGTCCGCCTGCTAATGAACGCTCTACGCCGAGAACCTGTCCTACATTTCCGCCGCTAACGCTGGGCTTTCCGAAGCCACCGGAGGAGCTTCCGCCACCTCCACCGCCGCCGGAAGAACCGCTACCGGAGGAACTGCCGGAGAAGCTGCTTCCGCCACCGGAAGATCCACTGCCTCCTCCTGAAGGCTTACTGCTGCCGGAACTGCTGCCTCCACCGGAAGTACTGCCGGAGGAACCGCTTGAAGAACCGCCGCTGTTGCCACCGGTCTGTGCCTTCTTTTTATACTGCGCTGTAATAGTTATATTTCCCTGCACATTTCTTGCATCCTTATCCCAGCCGGTAAATTCATAGCCCTGTACAAGAGGTGCGGAAGGATAGCTTGCATTTTCTCCTTTTTCTACTCGCTGGGTAGATAAGTTTTCTCCGTTCATTCCCTTGAATGTGACATTATAATACACTGCCGCAGGGTATCTGTCCAAGTAGAATCTTTGCGCGTCATGTCCGTGCCAAAGATACTGCTGAACATTGGTGCCATTCGCCGTCAGTCCGCCGGTAATATCCACCACTTTTCCAGAGCCCTTATTTACAAAACGGTAGGTTCCGTCTCCATTAGCCACCACATACCACTGTTCACTGAGTTTACCATGCTTCTCCCAGGTTAAAATGTTGACACGGTCACTAAGACCATCTGCCACCACGTCCAAGTACTGATTATTGTATTGATTCTTTACCAAGAAGCTACCGTCAGACTGCTTTTCCAAGTTCCAAACTGCCGTAGCATCCGGCGTTGTCTTGTTGTAATCCCAAAGAAGTACGTTGGTTCCCAACTTTGTGGGATTGCCCTTTTCCACAACTACCGCTTTATCCGATGAAAGCTTGGAACGGAGCACATAGCCTGCACTCTTCACTTCCGGAGCACTCTTTTCATTTACCTTCGGTTTATTGTATTTCACCAGGTTAAAACGCTGAGCGTAAGAGCCATTCGGTTCATATTGCCGAACATTCGTACCATCTGTTATTCCTGCATTGTCCACATCCACTCTAAATCCGGAACACTTTGGAATAAGCTGATAGCCGTTTCCATCATCACTCTTTACAATATAAAAACGCTGATTAGCATTGGTTCCTGTTTCATTCCATACCTGAATATTCGGTCCATTGCCTGCTGCTCCGGGGCCTCCATTCACATCTAAAATCGTTCCCCCTTTAGAACGGATTATAAAACTATCATCCGCCTGTCTTTCCAGATGCCAGTAATAGGGCGTATCTCCCCAGGTGTAATAATCTCTAAGGAAAACATTTTGCCCGCTCTGACCATTCCCGCCATAAGCAAGACATCTTCCTTCCGATAATAATGAAGTAATCAGATAATCGCCATCGGCAATACTTTTATCACTGCCATTGGCCGGGAGGGGTAAACGATCCGGCTTGGGAGGTGGTGTAACAAAATCAGGGCGAATCAGACAGGTAAAATCATGAAGGGACTTCCAACGCCAAGTACCTAAGTCATATTTTCCAGTTCCATTATAATCAAGAAATCTAAACTGATTATTTGTGACTTCACGTACTAGGCCAATATGACCATATTCTCTATAATATCCCGTCCATGCTCCAAAGACCACGATATCCCCCGGTTGAGGCGTAGCACTATTATTAAGCCTTATCCAGCCACTAGGTAGGGCTTTTGTCACAAAATAGTAAGCATGTCCTCCGGGAGATGGCTGTCCAAGGAACTTATAATAATCATAGATTAAGTTAACGCACTGCACGCCATATCCATAATCAGTACCTGTACCCACTTTTTGGTCAATCCAAGCTAATGCTTGTGCTTGCGTCTTACCGCCCACCGACCTAAATCCGGAATATCCGAACAAGGACACATTTTCTGCTGCGGGAGCTTCTTCAATGCCTTCCTCTTCCGTCTCCTTCAAGCCGCTTTTCAGCTTGCTCAGATCTACGATAGAATAGGTATTTTCTTCTTTTCTCGAAATTTCTTTGTCTTCCGCTTCTTCCTTTCCTTTTACTTCTTCTGCTTTTTCTTCTGCTTTTTCTTCTGCTTTTTCTTCTGATACTTGCTTTGTTTCGTCCGGTACTTGTACTTCTTTGCCTTCTGCTTCTCCCTCTTTCTTTTCCAAAGAGCCGGCTGCGTATTCCGGAATTGCTTCCTCCGACTTTGTCTCGGTTGTTTCCTTCACAATGGTTTCAGATGCTATATTTTCCTGCTCCGCATACGCCGGAATCGTAGCACTGCCTACCATCGCCAAAGAAACAAAAAAGGCAAGGATTTGTTTCTGTCTTCTTCTCATGCATAACCTCCTTATCCTGCATTTGAAAACAAGCGTTTTTCTTATTCACGTAGTAGTTTTCAACCCATCAGCGTGTCATTTGATGAACGGCTTCCTGACGGATTAACTCTGGCCGTATGGCAAACCCAAGTGTGCCCTCGGATGAACTACTCGCTTCGTCGTGTTGCTTTGGTTCTAGCAAAAAAATCGCAGGAATACACTTCCCTTTTCTTACACTTACAGGGGGTGTAAGTTTGGTGTAAGTGGAAAAAAGGCGCAAAAACAGGCGCAAATTCCGGAAAATTCATTTTCCAAAATCTGCGCCATAGGTATTTTCAAAACTGTTTATAAAGTATCTTTTAGAGATGTGCCGCCAGTAAGAAAAAGAAAAAAATCAGTAAAGCGTAGAGAAGAAAGTAGGCTCTATGCATTCGCATAAGAGGGAAAATGCTGCGAACCCGATCTTTCAGGAAGGAAAGCAACCATACTACCAGCACAACAACATTTACCCCGTGTACCAAAAAGGTGCCCAGTCCCGCTTTAAAGCAAAGAATGGCATAGAGGGTGCTCAGCACGAAAACGATGGGGAAAATAATGATAAAGGAACCGGCGCATTCCGCATTGAACTCCACGGCAAAGGGAGAACAGGAGGAAAACCACAGGAAGCCGTAGATGAAAAAGAGCGCTACGGCAAAACCCGGGGATAAAAGCAATGTCCCCTCTCCCCCATGCATATAGCCGTAAACCAAAACCAAGAGGATTCCTATCGCATTAAAGGTCATATTGAAAATCATATGAAAGCTGTTTGCAATCACATGCAAACGATCCATTTTCTTGGTATCCGGGTTCTCCTCGCTGGCACAAAATGTATGCATGGGCTCCCTGGTAAAGAGAAAAAAGCTGTGCACAAAGGTGACCAGCATATTAAAGGCCAGGGAAATGTTGGCCACGGGGACAAAGTGTCCCTTTCCCACATAGCTTGCAAAGTCCGGAATGCTTCGTAGGAAAATGTAAAATGCCATAGAGGAAAAGGCCCCGAATAGGTTGCAGCCCAAAGAGTAAATAATGAGCTTGGGAGACAGGTCATAGCGCCCCATTCCGGGAATCACTCTCCGGCTATCTCCGTATTTTGCAATGTAGAAAATTTCTTTCAGCTTAACCTCCACTGCGGGGTTCCTTTGACAATAAAAAAATACCGTTATTGCCGTATCCACCAGTCCCAAAAAGAAGGGGGAAACCGCCAGCATAAAGCTCAAAGTAAAAAAGGCGAAGGGAGAAAGCCGGATGCACTGCAAAAATATGTCCAGGGTATTCATTTTTCCTAAGTGCATTATGAAGAACACCAAGGCAATCACGCCAACGGTAAAGAAAAAGCAATTTCTGTTATCCAAGATTTTCTTCCCCAAGGGGTTCTCTGCCGTAAAGTCCGCTCCCCGGGGCTCCGGGAGAAGGGGGATGGCCTGTTCTGCTTTCGGAAGCGTTGTTTCCATTACCGGATTCCCGAAAGAATCCATCGGAATATTCATAGGAATATTCGTAGAAGGCTCGACAACCCTATCCACGGAAGCATCCATAGATGCCTCTCCCACTGCATTTTCCTCCGTAAGCTCCCCGGGACACAGGCAGTTATCCAGCCCATACTCTAAAAAGCGAAGGGCATAGCTTTCCAAGTCCTCATCTTCATTTTCAGAACCGGGAAAGCTAAGCTCTTCCCTTTTCAAAAACTGACGCAAATTTCGAAGGGTGTAGGCTGAATCCTGCTGTTGAAAGTACTCTGTAAAGCAAAGAGAAGCCGCAGTTTTTAATCCGCGATACCCTTTCCGCTTACCCTGTTTGATTTCACTGATACGAGTCTCGGTCATGTTTCCTTCACGAACCTTATTAAAAATAGAACACATGGCCTTCTGGGTCACCCGTAGTTCTTCGTTTATATAGCGGAAAATATCTCCTTGGCAGACGCTCCTCATAGCCCAAAAACTCCTTCAGGGAAAAATCATTGCAATTTCAAGCTTATTTTTTTATCATGCGTACTCTTTGTCTTGCCTGGAGTAGCCCTCTTTATCCCCTCTCACAGCAGCTCAACAATTTGTATATATAATATCTTAAGAAATACTCGTATGTTGTCAATATCCTATGAAGATTTTCCCCCTTTCACGGTAAGAATTTTGTTTCATTCCTTCTCTTTTTCTTTATATTCTTTAGGATTCTTTAAGGCTGAAAACATATTTTGCTCACAGTTTTCTTGTATCCTATACACAGTTACAGAAATGTAACTGAAGAAAAAAAGCTTTTCATACTCAACTCCGGGACCTTCTCCTGAAAATATGGTTTCGGAGTCCCCCCTTCAAAAAAAGAAAGCGGCTGTGAGAAATCACAGCCGTTTTTCTTTTCTGTTTATTTTAGTTACAGGACTATTATCCAAATCAGCAATACCCTTCCTTGAAATGCCTGTTCGCTTTCAGCTCCGTCTTATCTAGGAAACTAAGCTTTGCCTTTTTTTGTTCAAGAAAAACAGATTAAAAAGCATGATGCCGATATAAAGAATCAGACATGCTCTATTGATAAGATTGGTATGAAAAACGAAGTAGTTTAAAATGCAGGCTCCATAAGATAGAAAAACTAGAGCAAAGGAAAACTGATAGACTCTGCTATCCTTTAAAGATGTTTTTTCGTCCTTCATCCTTCTTTCCAACTGACTCGCTGCTCCTAAGCCAATAATCATAGTCATGCAGAAATCTTTTGTAGCCTGCTCTTTACTAATGAGATACACAATAAAGAAAGCTACAGCCACCCCGATGTTCAAAAAATCCCAAACGCTAAGCTTCATGCCTCCTCCTTTCATTAATAGCCTTTCACGGCTATCTTTGCTTTCAAAGTTTATTTTCCATTGCTCCGCAAAGCTCTTTTGAAAAAACTTGCACAGTGAAAATAAATCAGTATTTTGAAAGAATATCTTTAGAAGGATTATATAATACTAACTTTTTCTTTTCATCTTACATTTCTATTAAACAGCAAAAAGTAGCTGTAAAAAATCAAAATATAAAGAAATTTTCGGCAATATAGTTCAGAATTGAGGATAATCCCGATACTTGCGAAAGACCGGCGAAGGGAAGGACTGTAGAAATTAAAAAGCTAAAGCGACAGATGCAGTATAGGCATGAAAGAGAGCAATCTGAGCCCGCCGGTACTTGCGAAAAACAAAGGTACTGTAGTTTTTCGCTTAGTACCGCTGCAGGGCGAGGTTAGCGGGAGCGTGCTCGATTTCATGCCTATACTGCATCGGAGCGAGCCTCATCAATGAATGCAGTCCTTCCCTTTGCAGAGGCGAGACTAGCAAGAGCATGCCCCCCCAATTCAGACCTATATTGCTTATAAAATTTTTTGATTTTTTACATCGCTATCTTTCTGCTCTGCATCCTTCTCCTTACGATGCTTCACCTTCTCCCACAAAGCCCGAAAAGCCGGTAGAGAGGCTTCAATGGTTTCAAAAGGAATACAGTAGGACAGGCGGAAATAGCCGGGTAGGCCGAAGCCGTCCGTGGGCACCATAATGATATGCTCTTCCTCCGCCATCTTCTGGAATGCCTCCGTATCCTCCAAGGGGGATTTCATGAGAAGATAAAAGGCTCCCTCCGGCGGCAGACAGGAAAATCCCATTTCCGTAAGCTCCGTATACAGAAGGCGACGGTTTCTGTCATAAAATCCCACATCCACCTTCACTTCCAGACATTCGGAAATTACCTTTTGGAATAGAGAAGGGGCATTCACAAAGCCCAGGGTTCTGCCGGCAATCGTGGCAGCCCGCATCAGCTTTTCTCCGTCTTCCACGTCTTTTCCTATAGCCAGATAGCCGATTCTCTCTCCCGGGATGGAAAGGGTTTTGGAGAAAGAATAGAGGTAAATGCTGTTGTGATAAAGACCGGGCATATAGGGCACGGTTCTGTCATCATAAACCAGCTCCCGATAGGGCTCATCGCAAATCAGGTAAATGGGGTGTCCCACCCTTTCCTCCGCCTCTCTCAGCATCTCTGCCAAGGCCCTCAGCTCTTCTTCCTTATACACCACACCGCTGGGGTTGTTTGGATTGTTTAAAATCACCGCCTTGGTTTTTCTGCGAATCAGCCGGTCTGCCATGCCGATATCCAGAGAAAAATTATCTTCCTTCACCGGAACTACGGTAAGCTTGCCCTTGTAGTGGGAAACGTAGGCATTGTACTCCGTAAAATAGGGGGCAAAGCAAAGCACCTCATCCTCTTCGTCTAGAAGACAACGCATCAAGACATTTAAGCCTCCTGCCGCTCCGGCACAGAGGAGAATCTGCTCCTTCTCATAGGACAGTTCAAAACGTCTTTTCAGATGCCTTGCAATCTGTTCCCGCACCTCATCATAGCCGGCATTTTTCATATAGCCGTGAATCTCATGGGGATCCTGGTTTTCCAAAAGGCTAATAATGGCATTTTTTACCTCATAAGGCACAGGAGCCACAGGATTTCCCAGACTGAAATCATAGACATTTTCTTTGCCGTACTTCTCGGCCATTTCCTGTCCCAGTTCAAACATCTTTCGAATGGCGGAATTTCCTTGTAAAAGGGGTTCCATTGTCTTTGCCAGTGCCATAATACCTCCCAAAGAGCATGCTCTTTTTCTTTACTGCGTTTCTTGATTTGCTTTGCAATACTTCTTTTGCCTTATTGCTTACTATTTTGTAGCTTGTTCGCTTTTGCTTGTTTTTACTTGCTTATGTTAACGCTAATTCTTGAATTTATTGCTTCTATTCACTGTTTCTATTTACTGTTTCTCTATTTACTGCTTCTATTTACTGCTTCTATTTATTTCTTTGACTTTGTTCCAGTCTGCCTTTCCTTCTTTTGCCTTTTCATTGCTGCTTCTTTTAAGGCCTTAAAGCTTTCTTCTTCGGAAACCGCATCCGGGTTGTTTCGAAGCATGGTTTTGGTCCACCAATGCATCTTTCCGCTTTCCGCATTACCGCCGTCTTCCAAAACCGCCAGCTCCTCCTCCATTCTCTCCTTATCCTTTAGCAGGCTTCTAAGAAGAGCGCCGGCGGATTCTTTTAAGTTCCCGGCGGATTCCTTCACACTGCTGGCTGCCTGACCCACGGCGCCTTTGGCGGTATCCGCCGCAAGGCTTGCTGTCCCGATGGTACTGCTGGCCGCCTGGCTCACCGTATTTTTTGCTAAAGACATTCCGGACTCCATCACATATTTCACGGCAGCCACATTGCCTTCATTTTGCTGTACGGTTCTAAGCTCTTCCGCTCCCTGCTCCCATTCCTGCTTGACTTCGCCGATACGGTCATAAAGCTCTCCGATGGAACGCCGCAGGTTCTGTATCTCCTCGGAATTTCTCGCCAGTCTTCCCAGGCGCTCCCGAAGCTCCAGAGCCGCGATGACGGAGAATATCACGTCTTCAATGAACAGGGTATAGAGCATGGTGTCAATAATCACAAAGGTGAGATAGCTCCAATCCGCCGGAATAGAGGAAACAAATTTGTGCACCACCTGCATTAAAAAAATCGCCATCACTCCCCAGCCTATAGAAGCAAAGAAGCAGATATAACCGCGAAAATTCAAAGGATTCTGAGAATAATCCCACCAGCGCATATGAAAAATATGATTCATCAAAAGACCGGTAATCAGTTCCAATGCCGTTCCGCCGAAAAATCCAAGCAAAAAAAGATAGAGGAGATGCCCCTCATGTCCATGAGCGAAGAAGACCAAAAGGCAGGATCCCACACCGTACAAGGGAATCCATGGTCCATGGCAAAATCCTCTATTCTGTAAATGGCCGGATTTCAGAGAGCAGTAAGAAGACTCGAAGCACCAACCCAGGATGCAGTACAACATAAAGAAGGTCAGCCACTGTAAAATTGTGTATCCTCTCATAAAAACTCCCTTGCTTTAAAAATCATTTTTAGCTATTTTATCGCAGTTTTTCATTATTGTCGAGTTTTTTGGCGTTTTTTGGAATATATGTTCTGAAATAAAGCGCTATATTCAAAAGTGTAGGTTTCGGGATTTATGTCATAAGCTATAGAATCCAAGCTTTGAGCATGGAAATCTCTTAGAAAGCCGGAATTTAATCCTAAATCTTAGATTTACCATCTTTTCTTGCAAAGACTGTAGAGGGATTTCCTTCCCAAAAGAACGCAAACCGCCACGGAAAATCCCAACAAAAACAGGAAGAAAAGAATCTGAACCGGCAAAGCCCGCTCATGATGTAGGAAATAGCTGTATCCTCCAATCTTTAGGAACAAATCCCGGAAGGGGCGATGGAACAGATAAATCACCAAAGAATACTTTCCCCAAAGAGAAAGCTGCTTTTCCAATATTGTCTTCTGTAACGGTCTCTTTCCGAAAAAAGAAAGTAGCCAATAGAAAAAATAGGAAATGCCCAAAGCAAAAGGAATGTAAAAAATGCGAAGCAGGATGGGAAAACTTTGAAAAAAGGGAAGAATCTCCTCTTTACTTACCCTCCTGTACCACACCCCATAGAAAATGCGAGTATAGTTTTTTAAAGCGGGGAAAAACAGGAGAAAGAAGAAAAAGCAAACCCCACCCATAAGGGCAAGGTCTGTCCTTTTTTTCTTCCAGGAAAAAGGGCTTTGGGAAGTGAGCATTCCAAAATAGAAAAAGGGTGCAAAGCCGAAGACTCGATCCAGTGCCAGGAAATCCACCAGTCTCCTATTTTGATCCAGATATCCTGCGAACAAGGAAAGAAGAATCAGAAGGAGAAGATAGTATTTTTCTGTCCTGTCCTCCGGATTTCCTCCCTTCCCGATATGAATCTTGTTTCTCTTGAAAAAGCAAAGAGGAAGGCAGGCGAACTGCCAGAAGAAAAGTCCCAAAAGGTACCAGGGAGTAGAGGATTCATGGAGATAATCCGGAAAGCTCCCCTGCCCCCCGTAGCAAAAAACATCAAAGGGATACAGCAAGGTTTTTAAGAAAAAATAGCAGAGAAAATAATACAATAAGTTCGAAAAAAGAGAGGAAGCTGCTCTTCCTCTCTTTACAAAGCTTTGTTGGAAAAAATATCCGGACAGGAAGATAAAGGCAGGCATATGAAAGCTGTATATCCCGTAAAAGCTTCGGGAAAACAGCGCCATGCCGCTATCTTTTATCGGGAGGAGAAAATGTCCAAGCACCACAAGGAAAATCAATAATCCCTTGTATCGGTCCAATTCCTCAACTCTCTCCCCTACCATACTGCCCTTTCTACTTCTATCTTCCAGTGCTTCTTCTAGTTCCCTACATTTTAGAAGTCACTTTTCCGGTTCTTTTACTCATGTTAAGCAAAAATCGGTGCTAACGCCTTTGCATACTTCTCTTTGACTGCCTTGGCCTCTTCCTTATTCTTTCCCAAGGTGGTGTAGTAAGCTTTAATCTTCGGCTCTGTTCCGGAGGGGCGCACAATAATACTGGAACCGTCCTCCAAATGGTAAATCAAAACATTTGCCTTAGGAAGCCCTGTCTTCTCCGTATCCAGATAATCCACACATTCCTTTACCTTGCTGCCGGCAAAATCCTTAGGGCTGTCCTTTCTTAAGGAATCCATAATGCCCTGCATCTTATTCATGCCGGAAAGTCCCGGGAAGGAGAAGCTGTCCACAGAGTTCAGGTAGTATCCATGTTGCGCATAAATATGTTCCAAACGCTCCTTAATGGAGGAGCCGTTTTTCCGGTAATAAGCCGCCATCTCACAAATCAGCATGGAAGCCACCACCGCGTCCTTATCCCGCACTGCGGTGCCGGACAGGTAACCATAGCTTTCTTCGAAGCCGAAAATGAAGCGATTTTCCTCTCCCTTTTCCTCCAAAAGCTTAATCTGCTCTCCGATCCACTTAAATCCGGTCAGGGTATGGCGAAGCTCGATGCCGTAGTACTCTGCCACCTTATCCGCAAGGGGGGTACTTACAATGGACTTTACCGCCACCGGTCTTTCCGGCAGAGTGCCCTCCTCCTTACGGCCTTTCGCAATATAATCTAAAAGCAAAACCCCCATCTCATTTCCGGACACCAATTCATAGCTTCCGTCCTGACAACGCATGGCGATGCCCACGCGGTCCGCATCCGGGTCTGTTGCCAGCATCAGGTCTGCATTTTTCTCCTTTGCCAAGGCAAGCCCCTTCTCCAATGCTGCAAAAATCTCCGGATTTGGGTAGGGGCAGGTGGTGAAATAGCCGTTAGGATACTCCTGCTCCGGCACAATGCTGACGTCCTCAATTCCCATTTCCTTGAAAATGCGGGTTACCGGCTCTAAACCGGTTCCGTTCAGGGGAGAATATACCAGAGTCAGTCCTGCATCCTTACAAAGTCCGGGATGCACCTGCTGAGAAAGCACATATTTATAGAAGGCTTCCTTGCAATCTTCCCCTACAAAACGAATCAGCCCTTCATCCACCGCCTTGGCAAACTCCATGGTCTTATAACCGGTGAGTACATCGGTTTCCTGAATCTTTTTATAAACCTTTCCTGCGGCTTCGTCCGTCATCTGGCATCCGTCACTGCCGTAGGCCTTATAGCCGTTGTACTCTGCAGGGTTGTGGGAAGCAGTCAGCATAATGCCCGCGCTGCAATGATAGTATCTGGTAGCAAAGGACAGGGCCGGCACCGGCATCAAAGCATCATACATCCGAACGGTAATGCCATTTGCCGCC
>CALIEL010000213.1 GCA_938022235.1 Oribacterium parvum | reverse complement strand
ATCCCTTCCTGTGGATAAGGGAGAGGGGGACAATGTCTCTGCCGGGACTTTGAACCGCTCCGGTTTTATCAAGGCTAAGGCAAGTAGAGTAGGAAAGGACACCACCCTATCTCAAATTATTCAAATGGTATCCGATGCGGCAGCGACCAAGGCTCCTATAGCCAGAATTGCCGATCAAATCTCCGGCATTTTTGTGCCGGCGGTTATCGGTATTGCGATCCTGACCTTTGTTATCATTCTTTTAAGCGGAGGAACATTTTCCGATGCCCTTTCCAGAGCCGTAGCTGTTCTGGTAATCAGCTGTCCCTGTGCTTTGGGGCTGGCAACCCCGGTGGCCATTATGGTGGGAAATGGAGTCGGCGCGAAGAACGGGCTCTTGTTTAAAACCGCCGCTTCTTTGGAGGCAGCCGGAAAGGTAGAGATTATTGCACTGGATAAGACCGGTACCATTACCAACGGAACACCGGTGCTTACGGATATTCTTCCCATGCAGGGAGTTTCGGAAGCAGAGCTTTTGACTCTGGCAGTATCTTTGGAAAAGAACTCGGAACACCCCTTGGCAAAGGCTATTCTAAGCTATGGAGAAGAGAAGAAGATTTCTACCCTGCCCGTGGATAATTTTCAGGCTATGGTGGGACATGGTGTTTCCGGAACCATAGAGGGAGAAACAGCGGTGGCCGCTTCCTTATCCTATATGAAAGAGCATTTTTCTTTGGAAAAGAGTTTTGAGGAGCAGTGCAACAGCTTTTCCGAAGAGGGAAAAACCCCATTATTCTTTGCAAGAGGAGAGAAGCTTTTGGGCTGTATCGCCGTAGCGGATACCTTAAAGGAGGATGCTAAGGCGGGAATTGAAGAGCTGAAAAAGCAAGGCATTTTCACGGTTATGCTTACCGGAGATCAGAGAAGGACGGCAAATGCCATCGGAAAGGAAGCCGGAGTGGATATGGTCATTGCCGAAGTACTTCCTGACGGAAAAGAAGCGGTTATCCGTAAATTGCAAAACTATGGTAAGGTTGCCATGGTAGGAGACGGTATCAATGATGCGGTTGCTCTGACAAGAGCGGATTTGGGTATTGCCATAGGTGCTGGAACGGACGTGGCCATTGATGCGGCGGATTTGGTGCTGATGAAGTCCAAGGTAAGGGATATTCCGAAGAGCATTCGACTTTCCAGAGCTACGATTCGAAACATTCATGAGAATCTGTTCTGGGCATTCTTCTACAATGTGATTTGTATTCCCCTTGCTGCAGGATTTTATTCTGCCATATTCCATTGGAATTTTTCCATGAGTCCGATGGTGGGGGCAGCGGCTATGAGCCTTTCCAGCTTTTCCGTGTGCTTAAATGCACTTAGATTAAACTTATTTAACATAAACAATTCCGCTGGAGATCATAGGAAAGGTTTGGCGGAAGAAAAGAGAGAAAAGTTACTCTTGGATTTTGACTCTGAAAAGAAAGAGAGTCATGCACAAAAAGAAAAGGAGATTGTTATGGAGAAGCATTTAGTTATCGAGGGTATGATGTGCGGACATTGTTCCGGAACCGTAAAGAAGGCTTTAGAGGCTTTACCACAGGTGGAAACGGCTGAGGTTAGTCATGAAACCGGTAAGGCTGTGGTTACTTTGAAAGAAGCTGTGGCGGATGAAGTATTGAAGAAGGCCGTAGAGGATCAGGAATATACGGTGAAATCCATTTCATAACTAATTTTCATCATCATTTTTCCTAGTCAGTGTTAATAATCAAGTAAGACTCTGATTTTTATAAAATGATGTGAAAGCAAGAATGTCTATAAGGGAGATTGCATTTATGCAGGAGGAGCAAAAGCAAGAGCAAGAGGCTTCCCTGGAAATGGGAGGCTGTTGCGGAGGAAGAAAGAAAAAACAGGCTAGAGATGAGGGAGAAAGAAGAGATTTAATTTCTCGCTTAAACCGAATGGAGGGACAGATTCGAGGAATTCGCAATATGCTTCTTGAGGAGCGATATTGTGTAGATATTCTTACCCAGGTAAGTTCCGTTTCCTCCGCCTTAAAAGCCTTCAGTAAGGAGCTTTTACAAAGCCATATAGAAAGCTGCGTGGTTTCCGATATTCAGGAAGGAAAAACCGAGGCGGTGGAGGAGCTTTGCGACTTGATTAAGAAGATTATGTAACGAAAAATTTTCTTACGCTTTTCATACTTTAAACACAAAAGGACTCTATACTCCATAGAGTTCTTTTTTTTATTCTTAAGGAGTAGCGTCTGAAGAGAATACAGTATCTCGTTTAGAAGAAGCTGCTTTAAAGTTTCACCTTGTATTCCGCTTTTAACAGGGCAATGGTTGAAACAATATAAAGAAATTTTAGGAATACCGTATAGAGAACAAATGAAAGGAGATGCTTATGGACAATAAGAACAATTCTATGCCCGGCTGGGATGATTTCTTTCCCGGCAACAAAAAGGATGACAATGGAGGAGGGAACAGACCTAGATCTTTCCTGTTCTATGTCTTTATTGCCATGATTATTACTTTATTGCTGAATACCTTTGTATTTCCGGCAATGAAGCAGGCAAGAATTGAGCCCGCTGCGTATTCGGAATTCCAAAAGGCCATAACGGATAAGACCGTCACCAAGGTGGAATTTAATCAAAATACCATTGTTTATGAAGTTAAAAAAGACGGTAAGACGCAAAGCTACAGCACCACAAGAGTGAACAACGAGTTTAACGAAGCCCAGATTATGCAGGAGTTAAATGCTCAGGGAGTAGAGTACAATGAAAGCATTCCTGTAGAGAGTAATTTCTTCTTAAACTTTATTCTTTCCTGGGTTGTGCCTTTACTGCTCTTTATGGCCTTAGGAAACTGGCTTTCCAAGCGTATGGGATCTGCCATGGGCGGCATGGGAGGCGGTTTTGGCTTGGGCGGTTTAGGAAGATCCAACGCCAGAGAATATGAGAAGAAGGATGACAGCAGCCGCTTTAAGGATGTGGCCGGAGAAGATGAGGCAAAGTAGCTTCTCACGGAGATGG
>CALIEL010000212.1 GCA_938022235.1 Oribacterium parvum | reverse complement strand
GGTTTTCGGCTTAAACGGAAAGAACTTCATTAAAACCATGCTTCAGGTAGGAAAGAAGCACCCCAGTGTGCGAGTGGTTTCCGATCAGGTAGGAAATCCGACCTACACCCTGGACTTGGCAAGGCTTTTGGTGGATATGGTGGAGACGGAAAAGTACGGTACTTATCATGCCACCAATGAAGGAGAGTACATTTCCTGGTATGACTTTACCAAGGCTATTTACGAAGAGGCGGGACTTTCCACCGAGGTGATTCCCGTTACTACGGAGGAGTACGGATTAAGTAGAGCAAGACGTCCCTTTAACTCAAGACTGAGCAAAGAAAAGCTTAAGAGAGAGGGATTTCAGGGCCTTCCTCATTGGAAGGATGCTTTAAAGCGTTATTTGCAGGCATTAGAAGCGGAATAAAGAAGCTTTCTTTTATAGAAAGGGGAGAAGGACCTGTTTGCAGATTCGGCAGACAGGTCCCTTTCCAAAAATAAGGGACAGAAGAACCCAGTAGAAGGGAATCGCAATATTTCAAGCCGGAATGAAATAAAGCACCGATTCAATTTGCAAAAAAGTTAAGGAGAAAAGATGGGAAAATATTTTGGAACAGACGGTTATCGTGGAGAGGCTAACGTAGATTTGACAGCGGATACCGCCTTTAAGGTGGGAAAGTTCTTGGCCTATTATTTTTCGAATAAAGGCACAAAGGAGTGCCGTATTGTTATCGGTAAGGATACCAGACGCTCCAGCTATATGTTTGAATATGCACTTTCTGCGGGAATTACCGCTGCAGGGGCTTACGCGTATCTGATGCATGTGACTACGACTCCTTCTGTGAGTTATATCGTTCGTTCCGAAGATTTTTCCTGCGGAGTCATGATTTCCGCCTCCCATAATCCTTTCTATGACAATGGCCTTAAGGTCATCAACGAAAATGGAGAAAAGGTTTCCGATGATTTTATTGCTGAGATTGAGGCTTATCTGGACGGAGAAACAGAAGAAGTTCCTTTAGCTACCGGTGATAAGATTGGAAGAACCGTAGACTTTGCCGCAGGAAGAAACCGTTATATCGGCTATCTTATTTCTTTAGCGACCCGTTCCTTTAAGGGAAAGAAGATTGCTTTGGACTGTGCCAATGGTTCCGCATCCTCCTGTGCCAAGGCTGTTTTTGATGCTCTGGGAGCGGATACCCATGTGCTTTCCAACAATCCCAACGGCTATAACATTAACGATAACTGCGGTTCCACCCACATGGAAGCCTTACAGGAATATGTGAAGAACGGGGATTGTGAAATCGGTTTTGCCTATGACGGCGATGCGGATCGTTGTCTCTGCGTAGACAGTGACGGAGAACTGGTGGATGGAGATCAGATTCTCTACCTATGCGGAAAGAATATGCGGGACAAGGGACAGTTAAAGGACAATAAGATTGTGACCACCATTATGTCCAATTTTGGTCTTTACAAGGCTTTGGATGCGGTAGGACTTTCTTATGAAAAGACCAAGGTAGGAGACCGTTATGTCTATGAGAATATGGCGGAAAACGGTTATTCTCTGGGAGGGGAGCAGTCCGGACACATCATTTTTATGCGTCATGCCACTACCGGAGATGGAATTCTTACCAGTATTAAGCTGATGGAAGTGCTTTTAGAGGAAAAGAAGAGCCTGAAGGAAGCTTTGGCGGAGTATCAGCGCTTTCCACAGGTTTTAAAGAATGTTCGGGTGAAGGATAAGCTTTTGGTAGAACAGAACGAAACCGTACAAGAAGCAGTGAAGAAGGTGGAGGAAAGCCTGGGAGAGGATGGAAGAATTCTCCTTCGTGCTTCCGGAACAGAGCCTCTGATTCGCGTTATGGTGGAGGCTTCCAAGGAAGAGATTTGTGAGAAATATGTAGAGGAAGTTATAGCTGTTATGAAAAAGGAAGGACTAGTCCTTTCCTAAGTTTATTGATAGAGTAAAAGGAAGCCCTGCAGAGCTTGGAAAAGCTTGTTTGTCAGTACAGGGTAGACTCAAAATAAGAAGTAAGTAAGAGTAGTAGTGGAAAAATACAATAGGAGGTAAGAATGGATCAGGTAAAGCGTTATAGAAAATTTCCGATTTTCCGTTATCCGGAAAGAACCTGGATGGATCAGGAAATCACTAAAGCACCGATTTGGTGTTCTGTGGATTTAAGGGATGGAAACCAGGCCCTTGTGGATCCCATGACCGTAGAAGAAAAGGTGGAATTTTTCCAGCTTCTTTGCAAGCTTGGTTTTAAGGAGATTGAAGTAGGCTTTCCTGCCGCCTCCCAGATTGAATTTGATTATTTACGGACTTTGGTGGAGAAAAATCTGATTCCGGAGGATGTTACGGTTCAGGTTTTGGTACAGTGTAGAGAAGAGCTTTTGGAAAGAAGCTTCCAGGCTCTTCAAGGAGTAAAGAAGGCCATTGTCCATATTTATAATTCTACCTCCGTATTGCAAAGAGACGTGGTTTTCGGAAAGTCCAGAGAGGAGATTACCGCCATTGCCCTTTCCGCTGTAGAGATGGTGAAACGTCACGAGAAGGATTTTTCCGGAGAGCTTCGTCTGGAGTATTCTCCGGAAAGCTTTACCGGAACGGAGATGGATTATGCTTTGGAAATCTGTAATGCGGTGATTTCCGCCTGGGGTACCAAGGCGGGAAGGGAGATTATCATTAACCTGCCTAATACCGTAGAGATGCATAGCCCCAATGTCTATGCGGATCAGATTGAGTTTATGTCCAAAAACATGATAGAAAGAGAGCATGTGATTCTTTCCGTGCATCCCCATAATGATAGAGGAGAGGGCATTGCCTCTGCAGAGCTGGCCCTTCTTGCCGGAGCACAAAGAGTTGAGGGAACCCTATTCGGAAATGGAGAAAGAACCGGAAATGTTGATATTTTAACCCTGGCTTATAACCTTTTCTCCCACGGCATCGACCCCAAGCTGAATCTGGAAAATGTCCGGGAAATTCAGGAGGTATACGAGCGTTGCACCAAGATGAGTGTACCGGAT
>CALIEL010000211.1 GCA_938022235.1 Oribacterium parvum | reverse complement strand
TCCCGCCGCTTACGACCTTTCGATTCTCTGCTCCGGATGGATTTCTTCTATCGGAGCGACCGGTGGCTGTAGCGATATTTGCGCCCTGTCTTTGGGACTTTCTTCTTTTCAGACTTTGGGGCTCTTCCTCGAAGTTCTCATCTTCATAGTCCTCATCATAGTCGTCATAGTCCTCATCATAATCATCTTCATACTCGTCATCGTAGTCATCATATTCCTCATCAGAATCATACTCCTCCTGATAACGATTTCGAGAGGGACGTCTATTTCTGCTGCTTTCTTCTCTTTCTCTGATAAATTCTCTACTGGGTGCAGTTCTTCTTTTTCTGTCTGCCATAGTCTTCTCCCTATTTTTTGTAAGTGCTCTGCCTGAAAAGTATAACAAAGCTTTCTTCACAAAAAAAGTGCTTTCATAATTCCTTAATATAAAGAATTTTTATTTTTACGATAGGAAAATACCGCCAACGTTCCAAGCATACAGAAATCTATAGAATAGGCGTGTTCCCATAGGATAAAGGATTTTTATGTAAACATTACCCGATAACAAAAAAAGAAGGGAGAATAATCTCCCTCCTCGTTATCAGCAATAGTACTATTCTTATGCCTTAGGGCCTGCTGCAGAAAGCTTCTTTCCTGCCTCGGAGCTCTCGTACTTCTTAAAGTTCTTAGCAAAACGTCCTGCCAAGTCCTTTGCCTTCTCTTCCCACTGGCTTGCATCAGAGTAAGTATCTCTTGGATCTAAGATCTTCGGATCTACGCCGGGTAAAGCTACAGGTACTTCGAAATCGAAGTATGGAATCTTCTTGGTCTCAGCCTTAGCCACATCTCCGTTTAAGATGGCATCAATGATTCCACGGGTATCCTTGATGGAAATTCTCTTTCCGGAACCGTTCCATCCGGTATTTACCAGATAAGCCTTTGCGCCACTCTTTTCCATACGCTTAACCAGCTCCTCTGCGTACTTTGTAGGAGGAAGCTCCAAGAAAGCCTGTCCGAAGCAAGCGGAGAAGGTTGGGGTGGGCTCTGTGATTCCTCTCTCTGTTCCTGCTAACTTTGCGGTAAAGCCGGAAAGGAAGTAATACTGTGTCTGCTCCTCTGTAAGAATAGAGATAGGAGGCAGTACGCCGAATGCATCTGCGGAAAGGAAAATAACATTTTCCGCTGCAGGAGCGGAGGAAACAGGCTTTACAATATTGTCGATGTGCTGGATAGGATAGGACACACGAGTATTCTCGGTAACGCTCTTGTCCTTGAAATCAATCTTTCCATTCGCATCCATGGTAACATTTTCCAGCAATGCATCTCTGCGGATAGCCTTATAGATATCCGGCTCGGAATCCTTATCCAGGTCGATGACCTTAGCATAACATCCACCCTCGAAGTTGAAGATACCGTTGTCATCCCAACCGTGCTCGTCATCTCCGATTAAAAGTCTCTTAGGATCGGTGGAAAGGGTGGTCTTTCCTGTTCCGGAAAGTCCGAAGAAGATTGCAGTGTGCTTTCCGTTTAAATCTGTATTTGCGGAACAGTGCATGGAAGCAATTCCCTTTAATGGAAGGAAATAGTTCATCATGGAGAACATACCCTTCTTCATCTCTCCGCCGTACCAGGTATTTAAAATAATCTGCTCTCTGCTTGTGATGTTGAACATAACAGCAGTTTCAGAATGTAAGCCAAGTTCCTTGTAGTTTTCAATCTTTGCCTTGTAAGCATTGTAAACTACGAAGTCCGGCTTAAAGTTCTCCAGCTCTTCCTTGGAGGGCTGAATGAACATGTTTGTTACAAAGTGTGCCTGCCAAGCTACTTCCACAATGAAACGCACTGCCATTCTGGTGTCCTTGTTGGCTCCGCAGAAAGCATCCACTACAAATAAACGCTTGTTGGAAAGCTCCTTCTTTGCCAATTCCTTAGCAGTGTTCCATGCTTCCTGAGACGCAGGATGGTTATCGTTCTTATATTCATCGGATGTCCACCATACGGTATCCTTGGATTTCTCATCCATGACAATGTACTTATCCTGGGGAGAACGTCCGGTGTAAATACCGGTCATTACGTTAACAGCTCCTAATTCGCTGACCTGTCCCTTTTCATAGCCTTCCAAATCCGCTCTGGTTTCCTCCTGGAACAAAAGCTCATAGGATGGGTTATGTACGATTTCCGTGGTTCCTGTAATGCCATATTGTGTTAAATCCAAATTTGCCATAGTGGTCTCCTTCT
>CALIEL010000210.1 GCA_938022235.1 Oribacterium parvum | reverse complement strand
GAAAGAATCCTGCTTTTGGGAGACGTTTTGTATCATGGCCCCAGAAATCCTCTGCCAAAGGACTATGCCCCTAAGGAGGTTATAGCCCTCCTAAATCCATTAAAGGAAGAAATTCTTGCAGTTCGAGGGAACTGTGAGGCAGAGGTGGATCAAATGGTATTGGACTTTCCGGTGATGGCGGACTATGCCATCCTGGAGTGGGGAAAGCATAGAGTTTTTCTTTCCCACGGCCATGTCTATAACGCGGAAAGCTTTCCCCTTCAAAAGGATGGAGATATCTTCCTCCAGGGACATACCCATGTTCCGGTGGCAATGAAGAAGACCAGAGGAGAAAAGTATTACTATCACCTGAACCCCGGCTCCATAAGCTATCCAAAAGAAGACAGCCCCCATAGCTATGGCATCCTGGAAGACAACAGCTTCACCCTATACGATGTAGAAAAAGGAGAAGCTTATAATAAGATAGAGTTCTAAAAAGGCACTGAAAAATTGAAGAACTTGAAATATTAGAAGTGTATATTTCAAGTTCTTCAATTTTTTATATCTCCCTCCTTGACATATACCCTATGGGGGTATATTATCTTGTCGAACAGAAAGGAGGCAGAGATGAAACAGTATAGAGTTACAGGAATGACCTGTGCTGCCTGTCAAAGTAGAGTAGAAAAAGCCGTGTCTAAGGTCCCCGGTGTAAAGTCCTGCTCCGTTTCTCTTTTAACCAATTCCTTAGGAGTGGAAGGAGAGGTAGGGGCAGATGAAATTCAAAAGGCGGTAGAAGCTGCCGGTTACGGCTTTGAGAATCCGGATAAGAGTGCATCCGGATCGGAACAGCAAGATAAGAGTGATGCTTTAAAGGATACCGAAAGTCCCAAGTTAAGAAAGCGATTTTTACAATCCTTATTTTTCTTGGCTGTCCTGATGTATTTTTCTATGGGACCCATGTTGTTTCACGCTCCGGTACCCAAGGCCTTTTCCAATCCGGGCATTTTGGCCTTAACGGAGCTCTTGCTCAGCATTATTGTACTTTTCATTAACAAGAAGTTTTTCATTTCCGGTTTTAAAAGTGCATTTGCTTTATCCCCCAACATGGATACCCTGGTAGCTTTAGGCTCCACCGCATCTTTCCTGTATTCTCTGGGAATCCTTTACGGTATTCTTTATGCCTTTGGAGAGGGAAATATAGAGCAGACTAAGATGCTGGGCCACCACCTATACTTTGAAACGGCGGCAATGATTCCCACCCTGATTACCTTTGGAAAGATGC
Organism: Oribacterium parvum; assembly: GCA_938022235.1. GTDB lineage: Bacteria > Bacillota > Clostridia > Lachnospirales > Lachnospiraceae > Oribacterium > Oribacterium parvum_A. The sequence continues at coordinate 232 of CALIEL010000210.1, read as the reverse complement.
TGGAGGCAATTTCCAAGGGAAGGACTACGGATGCTTTAAAGAGCTTAATGAATTTAAGCCCGAAAAAAGCACACCTTCTTACTGGGGAGCAGGAAACAGAAGTTTCCGTAGAGGAAGTTAAGGAGGGGGATCTCTTCACGGTATATCCCGGAGAACAGATTCCGGTAGATGGCATCATTGTAAGCGGTACTACTGCTGTGGATGAGTCGGCATTAACAGGAGAATCCCTTCC
>CALIEL010000209.1 GCA_938022235.1 Oribacterium parvum | reverse complement strand
ACGGAAAGGGTGTTGTCATCCAGAAAATCCTCTCCCTGCCAGCAATGGTTCATGATTTCCTCTCTTTTTGAAATTCCGCCCTTTGCTAAGAATAAGCACTCCAAGATGAGCAGTTCTGTCTTTGTTAAGTCAATATGAAAACCTTGACCCAGGAGAGCCGCCTTTGCTAAGTCCAGCTGCAAGCCTTGAAAGGAAAGATTGTCCTGCACTGCGGTGTATTCGTAGGTTCTCCGAAGCAATGCCTGAATCTTCGCCCTTGTCACATATAAATCAATGGGCTTCACGATATAGTCATCCGCTCCGAATTGCATGGCCTGCACCATGTCCATGGACTCGCTGTGGGACGAAAGAAAGAGGATAGGGACATGGGAAAATTTACGAATTTTCTCCGTCCAATAAAATCCGTTATAGCAAGGTAAACTGATATCCATAAGAATCAGTTCAGGATTTCCTTCTTCCACTTCATCGCTCACTCTTTGAAAATCCTTTACGGATTCCACCGTATAACCCCACTGCATAAGCTCATCCTTTAAAAGCCTTACGATATTCTCTTCATCTTCTACAATAAAAATCTTCATATTTCCTGCCTCACCTAATCTATCCTTTTTCTCCCTTACAGCGCTCCCTTCGGGCAGACCTTTACGCATTCCATACATAGGATGCAGTCCGTCCCGTTTTTTCTCTTCCTGGAATTGTCGGTCATCTCCACATCCATGGGACAAACCCTCTTACATTTTCCGCAGGAAATGCATTTCGTCTTATCACAACGGATTCGCACCAAGGAGAAATAACTCATTGGCTTTAGAAATACGGTAACCGGACAGATGTATTTGCAGAAAGCCCGATTATCCTTGAAAAGAAAGGCCAGTGCTATTCCCACAAGATAATAGACGAGATTTCCGATGAGAAATGCCCAAAACATAATCCTTTCCAGATTCCCCACTTTCATCAGAAACAGGGCGGAAACAAAGAGGAAAGATAAAGCAAAAGTCAGATAACGAATCCATCCGATATTTTTCCGGGGAAGGGCTCTTGTTTTATAGGGCAAAAAATCCAAAACCATGGCAGTCCAGCAGGCATAACCGCAGAAGCCTCTTCCAAAAATCAGCGGCCCGAAGATTTTTGCCACGGCATAATGAATGGTAGCCGCCTCGAAAACACCGGTGAACAAGTAGTACCAAAATCCCTCTATTTGCATATTTTCCCGGTTGATAAACCCTAAATAAACAAGCATATAGAGTCCCACCAGAAGCTGTACCACACGACGGGCATAGGGATATTTTCTTCCGAGCAGAAAAATTCCTAAGGATAAGGAGATTCCGATATAACTAAAGTTGAAAAGATAAAAAAGATTATGCTTCGTAAGCCAAAG
>CALIEL010000208.1 GCA_938022235.1 Oribacterium parvum | reverse complement strand
TTCTAAAGAAAGATGTTTTTGGTTACCGGGAATAATTTTACTCATAATAAACTCCATTGCTGTCAGAAGGAGTTCAAACATACCATGATAAATGTGAAAGAGAAAATATCAACTGTGCAGAAGTAAAATCTACTGGGGGATAGATGAGTAGAATTTACTTTTTCATTTTTGGCATTTAATCAATGCGACTTTCCTAGCTGATAAAAGTGTTAATTCGTGCTATACTACCCACAGAATATTTATTTTGTGGGGAAGAAAATGGAGTATCAGGATCAGAAACAGCATATTGAATTAATTGCTATGGGCGCTTCTACAGGAGGAACCGAGGCGTTGCTTGCCGTATTAAAGGAATTACCGGGAAATCTGCCGCCCATCGTCATTACCCAGCACATGCCCCCCGTTTTTACGGGAATGTATGCAGAGCGTTTGAATCGTCTTTGTGCCATGGAGGTGCGGGAAGCAAAGGATGGAGACGAGCTCTATTCGGGACTTTGTCTTATTGCTCCCGGAGGGCTGCAAATGCGAGTTCACAAGGATGTTTTAGGAGCTAGAGTTTCCTGCACCGAGGAAGAGAAGGTTTCAGGGCATTGTCCTTCCGTAGATGTACTCTTCCATTCCGTTGCAGAGCAATATGAGGCTTCCGCCATCGGCATTTTACTGACGGGTATGGGAAAAGATGGCGCCAAGGGACTTTTGGCTATGCACGAACAGGGTGCTTATACCCTGGGACAGGATGAAAAAAGCTCTGTGGTCTATGGAATGCCTATGGAAGCCTACAAGCTGGGGGCTGTAAGCCAGCAGGGAAATCTGGAACAGATTCCACAGTACCTATTACAAAGGCTACGTTTCAGCTAATACCGATTTCTCTGTAGAATCCTACAGAGGAATCAAAGCACAATCTCTCCTCCATTTTGTTTGTTAAATATTAATATTTTCCATCATAAAAGAACAGGCTTTCTCTTTATAGCCTGTTCTTTTTTTGCCGATACATAAGTATAGAATGTTCCTCCTGAACCGGGAGGCCATGATTTTTTTGGAAATTTTTAGGATGATTTGTATATATTTAGGGAGATAACATGGGGTTCATCGGAACAGGATTAAGTAAATTAGGGGCAGCCAGTGCCCAGCAGCTTGGAATCGCAGCGGCCGCATCTCTTTCCGTGATGGCAGTCAGCTTTTCCGCCATTGCCTATCAGGGGTATGTAACGGAAAAAAAGCAGGAGCAAGCACATAAGAAAAGCACTCTCACCGCTGAAAGTCGTTTTCAAGAGGTTTTTTATAACGGAAATTATGAGCAGGCACCTGCCGTATTAGGGGAAAATGAAATTGCCGGCGCAGTAAGTGACGGAGACGATAGCGGAGACAGAGCCGTACCTGCTGAGGGAAGTGCCGACAATAATAACACCGGTGGCGGTCAGGGAGGTTCCGACTCCACTGCATTTTCCGCTAATGCAGACGAAAGCAGTCCTGCAGAAGCAACTACAGCAAATGCAGAAAGCACAGGTGCTACAGAAGCTGAATCTACAACAGAAGAAAGTACGGAAACGATTACGGAAATTGTAGACGGACAGAACAAAAAAACGGTAAAAAATAACATTCAGGAAAGTATTGCCCCTGCCCAGGAAGCAAGCTCTGAAAATGTAGAAAATACTGCTGCGGCGGCAAATGCCGCAAAGCCTGTGGCAGATTTAAACACCCCGGAAACAGTGGAGGAATCTGCAGCGGACGTCAGCAATGTTGGCGGTCTTCCCGTAAAGTCCGATTCTTTTTCCCAGTTTTACGGAAGTTCTACCTTTAATGATTACAATGTTTTCTTAGATACCGCTATGGGACCAATGTCCTACTATAACCAGCATGACAGTCATTGGGCAAAATATCTTTATGGCGGACAGGACTCTATCAGTAAATATGGCTGCGGACCAACTACCGTGGCAATGATTGTGTCTTCCTTTGGAAATGTAAATGGAAGCATTACCCCGAAAGAAATGGCGGAATGGTCTTCTCATTATAAGTTCTATGCTCCTCAAAGCGGTTCTTATCATGACTATATCCCCTCTGCCCTCTCCGCCTTTGATTTAATGGTGGATTCGGTACAGGAAAGAACCCCTGCAAAGGTAGCTGAGCTTTTAAACAGCGGACATATTCTGGTAGCATTGATGGGTAAGGGTGCATTAACCAATGGAGGACATTTTGTAATTATTACTAAGCAAAATCCAAACGGTACCGTATCTATCGCAGATCCCAACAGCTATAAGAAAACCCAGCAGGAATGGGATCCGGCACAGCTCATGCGAGAATTAAAGAAGAAC
>CALIEL010000207.1 GCA_938022235.1 Oribacterium parvum | reverse complement strand
TACATGTAGATTCCCGGATTTCCCGCACCGGTTGTGACTACCGGTACCTTTTCCTCTATACAGATTTGAACCATCTTGTCCGTTTCCGGATTCATCAGCATCAGGTTTACACCAAAGGGCTTATCGGTTCTCTCCCGCAAAATCCGAATTTCTTTTCTGAGTTCTTCCGCCTCGCGGATTCCTCCGGTGCCGATGAGTCCTAAAGCCCCCGCCTCGGAGCAGGCTGCCGCAAAACTTCCTGTCGCAATATTGGCCATTCCTCCCTGAATAATGGGGTAACGAATTCCTAACATCTCCTGTAATCCGGTCATAATCTCTCCTTAATTTCCTTTACTTTCTCTACGCTTTTTCGTACTGAATTTCTGCGGAGGCATAGGTCAGTCCCGAGCCGAAGCCCACCAAAACCAGCTTGTCTCCGGAATGTAAAAGGCCCTTTTCCTGCATATCCTTTAAAGCCATGGGGATGGAGGCTCCGGAGGTATTTCCGAAATACTCCATATTTTCAAAAAACTTCTTAGGATCCGCCTTCATGTGTCGTACCACATTTCGAATGATTCTGGAATTGGCCTGGTGGCAAACCACATGCTGCACGGTTTCCAAGCTGTCTCCGGTCTTTTCCAAGACCTTCTCAATGCAATGAGGAACGATGTCAATGGCAAAGAGGAAAACCCCCTTTCCATCCATTACCAGGTGATCCAGCTTTTCATGCTTTCCGGCACTGACTCCCTCTCCCTGCTTCTCCGGATTCTCCGTGCCATCCTCATAGAAGCCGTCAAAGGCTCCGGTGTAAATGCCGGGAGCCATAATGGAATAATCTCCCTTAGAGCCCAAGTAGGAAGCGTAGAGAGTCTTGGCATCTCTTTTTACTACAGCAGCTCCTGCTCCGTCTCCGAAAATGACGGAGGTGGTTCTATCCTCTATTTTCAGTAGTCGGGAAAGCTGTTCCGTTCCTACCACCAGGGCATAGTCCTTATTGGTGGAAAGTAAAAGCCCCCTAGCCACCTCCAGCCCGTAAACAAAACCGCTACAGGCCGCATTCAAATCCAATACGGGAACATCTTCTTTCGTGCCCAATTCCCTTGCCACGATGGCCGCAAGGCTCGGGGTAGAGAAATCCGGAGACATGGTAGCCACCACAATCACTCCGATGTCCTCTCCCTTTAGTCCCGCATCCGCTACAGCCTCCTTAGCCGCTTTAACCGCTAAAGTTCCCGCACTTTCATCCTTTTCACAAAAACGTCTTTCATGAATGCCTGTTCTGGGAAAAATCCATTCGTCACTGGTATCCACCAGCTTCGCCAGGTCATCATTGTGTACCCTCTTGCTTGGGATAGCCGATCCAAGGCCAAGTATCTTTAGTCCTTCCATCATTCCTCTTTTCCTAAATGTTTCTGAACTTAGAGAGTCTGTCCTTACGGATTTCATGACGACTCATACCATCATAGTATGCTAAAGTCTTCTCCAAGACTTGATCCAATGCCTTGTAAAGACTTTCCGGGTCATCCTGGGCGCCTCCCAAGGACTCCGGCACAACCTAATCCGACACATTGGCTTCCTTTAAATCCTTTGCGGTAAGCTTCATCACCTTTGCCGCCTCCGCCGCACGGGAGCTGTCCTTCCATAAAATGGTCGCAAAGCCCTCCGGACTTAGAACGGAGTAAATGGCATTTTCCAGCATCAAAATCTTATTGGCTACACAGATTCCCAAAGCACCGCCGGAGCTTCCTTCTCCCGTAACCACCGCAATCACCGGCACATGGAGAGAACTCATAAAGGCAAGGTTTTTCGCAATAGCCTCCCCCTGTCCGTGCTGCTCCGCCTCCAGACCCGGATAAGCTCCCGGAGTGTCTACGAAGGTGATAATAGGTCTGTCAAACTTCTCCGCCTGCTCCATAAGTCTTTTTGCCTTACGGTAGCCCTCCGGACAGGTCATTCCGAAGTTGCAGGAAAGATTTTCTTCCACCGTTCTTCCCTTTCTGTGACCTAATACCGTTACCGGACGTCCGTGAAAACGGGCAATTCCTCCATATATAGAGCGGTCCTCATCATAAAGATGGTCTCCCTTTTGCTCGAAAAAGTCTGTAAAAAGGGCGGAAACGAAGTCCTCCACATGGGGGCGTCTAGGGTGTCTTGCCAAGAATACCCGATCTCCCGGCTCCAAATCCTTACAGCTGTCTAAAAGCTTCTTCTTTTCCTCTTGTAAAACTTTGATTTCCTCGGTTTTTTCTTCTTCCGCAAGAAGAGCCTGAATTTTCTCTTCTAAGGCGTCTGTTTTTTCCAATACTTCCTTAATCATCTATATTCCTCCTTGATTCCCGATTCCGACAATGTCATTTTCAATCCCGGTTTTTCCGGCATGAAGGATTTCCATCCTACTTTTGTCCCTTTTGAACTTTTTTCAGCCGGCCTCTTCCAAACTGAGGCTTCCCGTTCCTGCAGTAGGGAAAATTTGTCCATAAACTGTCTTAAGCCTTCTGATGTAATTTCAAAAGCTGAATCAAGGTTTCTCTCATATCTTTTCTCTCCACAATCTTGTCTACAAAGCCGTGGCTTTCCAGATATTCACTCTTCTGGAAGACCTTGGGGAGCTTACTGTTAATGGTCTGCTCAATAACTCTGGGGCCGGCAAAACCGATGAGAGCTCCCGGCTCTGCCAGGGTAATATCTCCTAATGTGGCAAAGCTTGCAGTTACTCCTCCTGTGGTGGGGTGAGTTAAATAGCTGATAAAAAGTCCCCCGTGCTCGGAGAAAAGCTCCACTGCCGCAGAGGTCTTTGCCATTTGCATAAGGCTGTAGATTCCCTCCTGCATTCTGGCTCCTCCTGAAGCGGAGAAGATAATCAAGGGGCATTGCTCCTTATCCGCCACTTCGATGCCTCTGGTTACCTTCTCTCCCACGGCCTGAGACATGGAGCCCATAAAGAAGCGACTGTCCAGTACCAATACCACCACAGGAATTCCTCCGATTTTCCCCTTGGAAGAAACCACCGCCTCTTTCAGGCCGGTTTTTTTCGCCTGGCTTTCCGCCTTCTCTCTATACTCCGGGAATTCCAAAGGATCCTTTACCGCCATATCCTGATCCAGCTCCTGAAAGGTTCCCGGATCATAAAGCATTTTCAAGCGATAATAGGCTCCGATAGGACTGTAAGAACCGCAATGAGGGCAAATATAGTAATTTTCTTCCCAACGGGAATGAAGTGCTCTTCTTCCGCATTTTCTACAGCTGATAAAGGTTGCAGGCACCTTTAATGGGGCAGTTCCGCTCATGGTATCTTTATTGGCTTTTTGCCGTAAGTCCCTGTCTTTCACCAGCTCTACCAGACTTTGAATGGGTGATTTCATATTTCCTCCTATGGTTCTTGACCTTTCCTTTAGAAACAATTCTTCTCTTTGAGAAAAGCGTCCCTAAGGACGCCTGTTTTTCTGTCTTTCTATCTTGATAAATTTACGCCTTTGCGTTATTTGCATAGTCTAAAATATCTTTTACGGTATGCATCTTTCCGATTTCTCCATCAGGAATGGAAACGCCCAGCTCATCCTCTAAAGCCATGTGTAGCTCCACTAAGGAAAGAGAATCCACCTCTAAGTCCTTCTGCATATCTGCCTCTAAAGTAACCTTATCCTCATCACATGCCAAAGTATCTACAATGATTTCCTTTAATCTCTCGAATTCCATACTGAACTCCTTTCGCCTTTTTACTAAAAATTATTTTAATTAAATTTTCGAAAGCAATATAACTGTAAATCATAAAATTGTCAATAGAATATTTTTTTAAGGGATATAGTTTAAAATATGCAAGAAGTGGTTTTGAAAACCACTTCTTGCCGGGGAAGGGGATTTCGAAGAGCAAAAATAGCTTCCCTGCCAAAGGCAGGGGAAGCGTATCTCCTATGAAAAAGGGGGCCGGAGGAGAATACATTCTCATCCGACCCCTTTTCCCATAGGAGAAGGGAGCTGTGAAAAACACAGCTCCCTATTTTTGCAATTTTATCTCTTTCCTTCCCTACTTCTTCAGAAAGGAAAGTCTTTTCTCATGCTTTGTTTTGCCTCTTAGGCTTTAACTCTGCTTCTGTTCTGACTTGTCTTAATCCATAGCAAAATACCAAATAATAACACCACACCAATCCCCAAGGGAAGCCAAGGTGTCTTTAAAAATCCTGCCAAAATATAACTGATGCCGGATACCCCGGCCACCAAAAGGGCGTAGGGCAACTGGGTTTGCACATGGTTGATATGAACGCTTTGGGCTCCGGCAGAGCTCATAATGGTGGTATCGGATATGGGAGAACAATGGTCTCCGCAAACCGCTCCCGCCATGCAGGCGGACATGGAAAGAATCATCATGTTGGTATCCACATTCTGGAAAATGGCCACCACAATCGGAATCAAAATTCCAAAGGTTCCCCAGGAGGTTCCTGTAGCGAAAGCAAGTCCAATAGCAATTAAGAAAATAAATACCGGCAGGAAGGAAAGGGCTGAACCTGCACTACTCTTTACCAAAGCCGCCACAAACTCCTTTGCCCCCAGGCTATCCGTCATAGCCTTTAAGGACCAGGCAAAGGTCAAAATCAAAATCGCCGGCACCATCTGCTTAAAGCCCTCCGGCAGGCAGTCCATTCCTTCATTAAAGGAAAGGGCATTTCTTCCAAAGTAATAAAATAAAGTCACTACCAAGGCACCGAAGGAGCCCAGTACCAACCCTGTAGAAGCATCTGATTTGGAAAATGCCGTAACAAAGTCTGCACCGGTGAAAAATCCTCCGGAATAAATCATTCCCACAACACAGAAAACAATCAACGAGAAAATCGGCACCAGCATATCCAGGATATGCCCTTTTCTTCCCTCTTCCTCAGTGGCTTCTCCATAGGGACGCTCTGCTGTAGTAAACAGGTCATTCCTCTCTACCGCATTTTCCTCATGAAGCTTCATCGGACCAAAATCCACATTAAGCAAAACCAAAAAAATCAGCATACAAAGAGAAAGGAGGGCGTAGAAATTATAAGGAATGGTCTTCACGAAGAGCTTCATTCCATTTTCCCCTTCTACGAAGCCGGAAACCGCTGCCGCCCAAGAGGAAATCGGCGCAATAATACATACCGGCGCCGCCGTAGTATCAATGAGATACGCAAGCTTTGCCCTACTTATTTTGTGCTGATCCGTTACCGGGCGCATCACAGAGCCCACGGTCAAGCAATTAAAGTAATCGTCAATAAAAATCAGGCAACCTAAGGCAATGGTAGCCAGCATAGAACCCTTTCTGCTTCGGATATGCTTCTTCGTCCAATCTCCAAAGGCTTTGGAGCCTCCGGTTTTATTCATCAGCTGTACCATCATGCCTAAAATCACCAAAAAGCAAAGGATTCCCACATTCCAGGCATCGGAAAGCACATGGATAATGCCGTCCACAAACACATGGTTAAGAGTCCCCTCCAAGTTATAGCCGGAATATAAAAGAGCACCGGATAAAATCCCTAAGAACAGGGAACTGTAAACCTCCTTGGTAATTAAAGCCAAGGCAATGGCAATCACCGGTGGCACCAAAGACCAGGGGGAATTCTGCACAGACTCCTTACTGGTCAAAAAAGCTGCTGCCACCAAAAACAAAAGCACAATACAGATGGAAGTCAGCGAAACAATACGGTTACTTTTTTCCTTCATTCTTTTCTTTCCCTTCTTTATAAAACAAAACAGGAATACTTTACAAAAAATCATTACTTCTTGCAAGTATTCCTGTTGCTTTATCCGAGGGATCCTGTTACTTTATCTACGCGTGAAATTCAGCTTATTATGGGGATATTGAAATAAGAAAATACATCGTACAAGAAAAGCAGAATGAATAATCCTAAAATAACCAACAATACGGTTAATAGCTTATGTTTCATCACAAAATCATATTCTTCGGGGGCGGACAAACTTGTCTTTGTAAATATTGTGACGAATATAGAAAAAACAAACAGTCCGTAAGCTAAGCATATATAAAAAATATCCATAGGCGTGAAATTGATAGTATTTAGATAAATTCGCTAGGTACATCCATACAGTTTAAGTCTAGCATATATTTTAATTTGTTTAAATATGTAGAAAAAAATTTTATAATAAAAAATTGCTATAGAAAATGATATATCCCCTCTTTAGCGGACATGCAACATGGAGAGAATATATCAATTTCTATAACACTTCAAAATACGGCGAAACTCTTATTTTATATAAATTTAGCCATTTTCAAAAACTATGGATATAAGATTACTAATTCTATACCATGTAGGTTTGGAAAAGGGGTAGTCTGAGCCCTTCAGTACTTACTGAAAGCGAGCAAAGCGACGCTTGAAGTTAGTACTGCTAAGTGGCGAAGCTAGCGAGAGCGTGCCCCTATCCAAACCTACATGGTATAGAATGCATTAATATATACTATCTTTTAAAATCCGAAATTGTCATAGAGGGAGCTTTCGGAAAGCACCTCTCCAATAACGGTTTGGATTTCTTCGATATTTTCCTTGGGGAAGAAGTCTCTGGCAAGACCAAGGGTTTCGATTTGCTCTCCCTCTCCCATACCCAGCTTCTCATAGGAAATAATGAAGTTTTTCAGATTGCTGTAGGCTTCACTAACGGAGCGATTCCGGTTCTCCATCAAAATTTTCCCAAGAGCCTGCAGATATTTTCCTTCCAAAAGAACCTTTGCCGCCTCGGCACGAATTTCCTTTTCTTCCTTTCCCTTTGGCGCAATATACCAGCATTCATCCTTCTCCCAGCCGTACTGCATCACCAGTTTTCCGGTCATGTCTCTATAGTACTGGAACTGTCCTGCATCATCCACTACCAAGAAGCCGTTTTCCGCCTTCTTCAAAAGATTTAAAAGGAGTCGTCTGTCTAAAACAGGAACACGGAAAAGACCGATGTCCTCTCCTTCATTAAAGCCTCTCTCCTGAACCTTCTTTACGATTTCCTTTGCGGCAGTTTCGGAAATTCTGTAGCAGGCATCCTCTAAAGCCAGATCCTCCACGGTTTTCCGGATAAATTCCTCACTCTTTCCCCGCCTTGCCCCAAGCTCCCACATAGCCTTGGCAAAGCCCTGGGTCTGGGCGTCAATCATTTCCTCTCGAATATTGAAAAGGTGGTGACTCAGCAGTGCCGCTTTCTTAACAGAGGAAGCCAAATCTTCTGTGCGGAGCTCAATGGCATAACGGGGACGATCTCCCTTAATACCGATACCGATGGAAGCCACATTGGGAGAATCCTTCAGGCTTTCCTGAATCCGTGGATCAGACCAGGAAATCGGCTTCTTTTCATAATTTTCCAAGACAATAAAACGCACATTGGAAAGCATACGCCATTCCTGCTTCAAGATTCTGTAAGCCGTATCCTGTCCAAGGGTATAAATTCCCACATAAACATTGATTCTGGGATTCTTCTCCAAGAAAGAACGGAATAAAGCCACATTTTCCCTTGCCTCACCGGAAGAAAGTTCTCGGTTTAGCTTATCCATATCCATAGGGATAGATGGGCGTCTCCGCATATACATGAAGAGTTCATATTTACTTTCCGGAATGCGAAGGGAGGTTCTTCCCACTTCAATGGCTGACTCAATATCCTTCTTTACGGCGGTCATCATATCCGTCAATTCTTTTCGGGCATCCGCATTTTCCGCATAGGGGCATTCCATCAGAGTCTTTAACTCTTCTCCTCCGGAATTTTTCTGTACAAGGCGGATTCGTCCCTGTTCTTTTTCCAGGAGGAGCTCAATGTTCTCTGTTTCTAACACTGTGCTTATTCTGTCGCCCTTTACAGACAACAAGTCCAAAGGTTGTTTCTCAACGGGCTCTTCCCCGTCTTCCCCAAAAACTTCCTCAGGCTTTTTAAAAATCATTTGCATTAGTGACATAAGCTCTCCCTCTCCTATACCCTAATCCATCCTTATCACAAACAGTTGAATTAGGTATTCTTTCGACATTTTTCTAAAAAATATTAGTAAGGCTCTCTGGTAATTTTATGAAAAATCTACTAATATCTTATTTATTATATTACCTTCTTTCCATTTCGCAAAGCTTTTATTAAAATATTTGATTAAATATCAATTTTATTTTGTTTTTTAACTTTGTATTTTAATTATCGTCCTTTTTTTATGCACCATAAGGGACATTTCGAAGTTTATAGAATATTTCTTTTTAAGGAGAAAGCTTATGATGAATCCCTTTGATATCCAGGAATGGAAACCCACCTTTTGTAAGACAGAAAAAGAATTAAATGCTTTTTGGGAAGAAAATCAGATTGCCCGGAAAAAAATCATCAAAATCAATGCCATCGGTATCGCTCTAAATATGCAAGGCTGGTCTTTGGAAGAACGCATAAAGAAGACATTAAGCGCCGCAGGAGTGACTGTACATCTTATGCAGAGAATGAACAAGGAATTGTATAACAATATTCAACTCAATGCGGAGTTGGAACTTTGGGAGCCGATTGTTTTCGTATTGGAAGATCATTCCACGGTTGAGCTTATGTTTTTTCCCGATGGGGTGTTGGGCGTGTCCGTAAATCAGATTGATCCGGATACCACAGAGGGCACAAATCACGGAGACTGCGATGCCAATATTCTTTTTTCGAAAATGCTTTCCCGGAAGTGCAGAAGACCGGAGTTCTATCATAGAATCAGCTATCAGGGCTCCGGTGAAGGAGAAAGCGTGCAAGAGGAAGAATATGCCTTTGTTTTTACACTGTCCGGTAACTCCGGTTTGCGTTTTTTTATCCGGGCAGGGCGTCATTCCACATTTACATGTGGCCTTTTCTATAGCTATTTTAATTGGGATAACGACATCCATAAAATACCCTTGGAAAGGATATCCGAATCACGGAAGGATATTCGCCAAGCAGCGATATTGGAAGGAGGGGATTCAGGCGGTTATTTCTCGATTGTACCTACTATGGTAGAGGATAAACCAGTAGATTCAAATTATCCATGGGGCACTCAAGACTACTATAGAAATATCATAATGATAGATGAAATGGATGTTCAGCCTCTTTTGTTTTATTTTCTTGAAAAATACTTTGATGAAGACTTGAATAAAAAATGTACCGATAGAGATCCCTATAATAGTAGGGGATTCCAACACTATGCGGATCCGAATCTCTACAGCTATCCTACCATGAAAGAAATGTTACAGGAAATCGAAGAGAAGACAAGGCTTTTACAAGAGGACTTTGAAAATCCGGAACTAAAGGAATTGATTGACGGCTTTGCCATATCCTATTTTCTTCCGGATGAATTATGGAATTTACCGGATCAAGAGGATTGGAACGAGGAAAAAAAGCGAGAGATTATTCGGGATAACCTCGGTATTGCCCTTGATTTTTATGCCCGTTTCGTAAAGAGAGTCAGAAAACTGATGGAAAGAAATCCGGACTCGGATTGTATCTGCTTTTCCGGCCCATAAAAATACAGAAATATCATCACAGGAAGCTTTTGTCTGTCAGTATTTTTTTTCGTACTAAGGGAAAGTATATCCCCCAAACAGAAAAACTATGTTATACTTTTAACGAGTTTGACTTCTCGGAGAAATGAGCGCTTCTCCGGAAACAGAAAAGAGTCTAAGTAAGGAGAAAAGAGTATGGTTACAAATGACAAGGGGTTTATCCCTCTCAAACACCGCGTAATTGAAGGCTTAGCAAGAATCGCATGGAACGGAGAAGTTACGGAAGAAGCAAAGGAAGGCTTAATCCGGGAGTTATCCCCGGGACCGAAGGCCGCCTTCCGCTGCTGTGTATATAAGGAAAGGGAAATTCTTCGTTGGCGTATTCGTCTGGCTTGTAATGAGGATGCCAGCCCGAAGAGAAAGAGCAGCAATGTCATTCAGGTTATCGACCCCGCCTGTGAGGAGTGCCCTATTTCTTCCTATTCCGTTACGGATAACTGCCGTCTTTGTTTAGGTAAAGCCTGCCAGAACAGTTGTCACTTTGGTGCCATTACCATGACAGACCAAAGAGCCCACATTGATCCTATGAAGTGTAAGGAATGTGGAATGTGTGCAACAGCCTGCCCCTACAGTGCCATTGCCCAGCTTACCCGTCCCTGTAAAAAGCCCTGTCCGGTAAATGCTATTACTTACGATGAAAACGGTCTTTGCGTTATTGATGACAATCGTTGCATCCGCTGCGGACAGTGCGTACACTCCTGCCCCTTCGGTGCGATTTCCACAAAGACCCATCTTTTGCAGGTAATTTCCGCCATTAAGGAAGGAAAAGAAGTTTACGCCATGTGTGCCCCTGCCACAGAGGGACAGTTCGGTAAGGATATCTCCATGTCCGCAATCCGTGTGGCTTTGAAGAAACTCGGCTTTACCGATATGGTGGAAGTTGGACTGGGTGGCGATATGACTGCCGCCTACGAGGCATTGGAATGGTCAGAGGCCAGAAAAGAAGGAAAGAAAATGACCACCTCCTGCTGCCCTGCTTTCATTAACCTTTTAAAGATACACTTCCCGGATCAGTACCATGAAAATATGTCGGAGACCCTTTCTCCTATGGCGGCGGTTTCCCGTTATTTGAAAGCCATTCATCCCGACTGTGTAACCGTATTTATCGGTCCCTGTATGGCAAAGAAATCCGAGTCCCAGGAAATGGGCATTGAGGGAAATGCGGACTATGTTCTCTCCTTTGGAGAATTCAGCAGTCTGCTCCGTTCCAAGGATGTACAGTTGGAGGCAGAGGTTAGCCCTTATCAGGAAGCATCTC
>CALIEL010000206.1 GCA_938022235.1 Oribacterium parvum | reverse complement strand
AAAAAATGCAGGATTATCAAAGACGGAGAGAGGAAAAACAGCCTTTGGATATGCCTTCAGCAGGTTCCACCTTTAAAAGACCGGAGGGAGACTATGCTTCCCGCCTTATTGAAGTCAGCGGCTTAAGGGGATTTCAAATGGGAAGAGCGGCGGTGTCCGATAAACATTGCGGTTTTGTGGTGAACCTGGGAGGAGCCGGCGCCAAAGAGATTTACCGACTGATCAGGGAAGTGATTCGAATTGTGGAAGAAAAGCAGGGAGTGCGTTTAGAAACAGAGGTAAAGCTGTGGGGGAAATTTTAATTGTAACCGGTATGAGCGGGGCGGGCAAAACCGTTTGTCTGAAGCATTTGGAGGACTTCGGTTTTAACTGTATTGACAACCTGCCCATAGGACTTATGAATTCTTTTTTGGAACTCTTGCTCTCCAGCAGGGAAAATGAACAAAGGACAGCTTTAGGGATTGACAGCAGAAACGGAAAAGAGCTTTCAGAGCTGGAAAAGATTATTGAAAACTGGCGAGAAGAAAAGAAGGTGCCCTTTCGAATTCTTTTCTTGGATGCGAGTGATGAAGTTCTGATTCAACGCTATAAGGAAAGCAGAAGAAGTCATCCTCTGTCCAAAGAGGGCAGGATTCAGGATGGCATCACAAAGGAAAGAGAGAAGATGGCCTTTCTTCGAAAGAAGGCGGATTTAATCATTGATACCTCAAGACTCTTAACAAAAAATCTCCGGCAGCAGCTTAAGGAGATTGTACAGGAGGAGAAGAAGTATCAAAATCTTCAGCTTTCCATTCTTTCCTTCGGCTTTAAATACGGAATGCCGGAGGACTTGGACTTACTTTTTGATCTTCGATTTCTGCCAAACCCATATTACGATCCCAATTTACGGAATCATACCGGGGAGGAAAAGGAAGTCCAGGATTTTGTATTTCAGGATGGAAATGCGCAAATCTTTTTAGATAAGCTGGTGGATTTGTTTCAATTCCTCCTTCCTCTTTATGTAGCGGAAGGGAAAAATCAGCTGGTATTGGGACTGGCCTGCACCGGAGGAAAGCACCGTTCCGTCACTATGGCGGAAAAATTGTATCAATCCCTAAAGGATACTGCAGATTATGGGATAGCACTGGAACATAGAGATATAAGGAAATGATATAAATAGAAAAAAACATAAAAACTCCATAAAAAACAGAAAATTTATGGAAAAATAACATAGAAATTTGCCAAGAGACAAAAAAGATGACAGTAGAAAAACAAGCAAAAAAAGCCTCTTTTTCCCAGAAAGTCAAGGAGGAGCTAAGGAGAATTGACTTTACAGCTTTGGAAAAAACCTTTAATATGAAAGCAGATGATGAGAAGGGGAGAAGGGAAAAACTAAGACAGATTTTTCTTTCTAACGCTTCTTTAACTAATCCCCAAAAAGAATATCATTTGGAATTTGTTTTTTCTAAAGCAGAGGACGGCAGGGAAGTAGAAGAGATTCTACGACATTATTCTCTACATCCAAAGCAGGGAAAAAGAGGCAAAAATCATATGGTATATCTCAAGGATGCTTCGGAGATCGCAGATGTTTTAAAACTCTTAGGGGCAGTGGATGCCTTGATGGAATTGGAGAATGCCCGCATTTTAAAGGAAGTCAGCGAAAATGTGAACCGGCGCGTAAACTTTGAAGCCGCAAACATTAATCGCACAGTAAAAGCCAGCTTAAAGCAGCAGGAAGAAATTCAATACATCGAGGAGGTCTTAGGACTGGATCGACTGGAGAAGGCTCTTAAAGAGGTGGCAAAGCGTCGTTTGCAATATCCGGATGCTTCTTTGGAGGAGCTTGCACAGGGATTAGAGCCCCCTATAGGAAAGAGCGGGGTGAATCATCGCCTGCGTAAATTGGCCAGAATTGCAAAAGAACTTCGGGAGGAACAATCCGCTACGCATAAGAAATAGGATTAAAAAAATAAAATATGCAAAAGAGGAGCTTTCCTCGCAAAGGTACATTGGTTAGGCCTGCATTTTCAAGACAATTTAGACAGACAGCTTTGGAACTGAGGATGGAGTGAGGATACCCTGCGTTTAGGGAGCTCAAATGCACCAGGGAGGCACAGACCATGAAAGACAGTAATGTAACCGTTAACTTAACAAACAAAACAGATGATCATCCGGTGGCGATGCTCGTACAAATTGCCAGTCGCTTTCAATCCAGCATCTATATGACGGAGGGAAGCAGAAGGGTAAATGCAAAATCCATTATGGGGATGATGGCACTCGGCATTAATAACGGCGCAGAGCTATATGTATCTGCAGAGGGAGAAGATGAAGAGGATGCGATTTCAGCAATCAGCGGATATCTTCTTGGAGAAGCGATTTAAACAGAGGAGCTCGGAAACGGGCTCCTTTTTATATACAGAAAGACTAGGCAATACGGAAAATACCCTGTACAGTATAGAGGGTAGGATAAAGGGTTTAGAACGAAGGTCTTGCAGATAGAAGGACAGAACATGGCATTTACACACTTACATGTACATAGCAGTTATAGTTTGTTGGACGGCTCCGGAAAGATTCCGGAGATGATTGCCAGGGTGAAGGAGCTGGGAATGGACTCCATTGCCCTTACAGACCATGGGGTAATGTACGGTGTGATAGACTTCTATAAAGAGGCAAAGAAACAGGGAATTCACCCGATTCTTGGCTCGGAAATATATTTAAGTCGTTCCATGGAGGAACGCTTTATCCAAAAGGGGGAGGCCAGATATTATCATTTGGTACTTCTTGCGGAAAATGATATAGGATACCATAACCTGATGAAGCTGGTGTCCTTAGGCTTCACGGAAGGGTATTACTATAAGCCCAGAGTAGACTACGCGGTTTTGGAAAAGTACCATGAAGGAATCATTGCTCTATCCGCCTGTCTTGCGGGAGAGGTGTCCAGAAATCTTCGGCTTTCCCAGTATGAGGAGGCAAAGCAGGCGGCACTTCGATATGAAGGCATTTTTGGAAAGGGAAATTTCTTTTTGGAAATGCAGGACCACGGCTATGCGGAGCAGAAGTTGGTAAATCAGGGCATGCTTCGTTTGCATGAAGAAACCGGGATTCCCCTGGTGGTGACCAATGATATTCACTATACTTACAAGGAGGATGCCAAGGCCCATGACATCCTGCTTTGCTTGCAGACCGGTAAAAAACTGATGGACGAGGATAGGATGCGCTATCCCGGTGGACAGTTCTATATCAAAAGCGAAGAGGAGATGGAGGAGCTTTTCCCTTATGCCAAGGAAGCTTTAGAAAATACCGGGAAGATTGCCAAGCGCTGTCAGGTGAATATTACTTTCGGGGAATATCATTTGCCGAAATACCCTGTGCCGGAGGGGCATACCGCCTACAGCTATTTGGAGGAGCTCTGTCTTAAGGGCTTAGAGGAACGCTATGGGGAGAGTTGGCAGGAAAATAAGGACAGGCTCTATTATGAGTTAAATACCATTTCCGATATGGGCTTTGTGGACTATTTTTTGGTGGTTTGGGACTATATTCATTTTGCTAAAACCCATGGCATTGCTGTGGGACCTGGAAGAGGCTCTGCGGCGGGCTCCATTGTAGCCTATGCCATAGGCATTACGGATGTGGATCCGATAGAACATCAGCTGCTTTTTGAGCGTTTTTTAAATCCGGAACGTGTGACCATGCCGGATATAGACGTGGACTTTGAGTACGAAAGACGACAGGAAGTCATTGACTATGTAGGAAAAAAGTATGGAAAAGAGCAGGTCAGCCAGATTATTACCTTCGGAACCCTGGCGGCAAGAGGAGTCATCCGAGATGTGGGAAGAGTACTGGATATTCCCTATGCCAAATGTGACCAGCTGGCAAAGCTTGTGCCAAACGAATTAAATATGACCTTGGAAAAGGCGTTGAGTGTCAGTAAAGAGTTAAAAAATCTCTACGATACGGAAGAGGAAACCAAGCAAATGATAGACATGTGTCTTCGTTTGGAGGGGCTTCCCCGGCACAGCTCCATGCATGCGGCAGGGGTGGTGATTGCCGGAAGTCCGGTTTCCGATTATGTGCCCCTGTCCAGAGGCTCCGACGGTTCCATTACCACCCAGTTTACCATGACCACCATAGAGGAGCTGGGGCTATTAAAGATGGACTTTTTAGGCCTTAGAACCCTGACGGTGATTCAGGATGCCCTTCATTTTATAGAGGAAAATCACGGGATAAAGCTGGATTTGGACAAGCTTCCCTATGATGATGCCAAGGTTTACACCATGCTGTCCAAGGGGGACTGTGCAGGAGTCTTCCAGCTGGAATCTGCAGGCATGGTTAATTTTATGAAGCGATTACAGCCCTCCTGTTTGGATGATATTATTGCAGGAGTGGCTCTGTATCGACCGGGCCCCATGGATTTTATTCCGGATTACATTGCCGGAAAGAAGAATCCCGCTACCGTACATTACGATTGTAAGGAAATGGAATCTATCCTGCAAAATACCTATGGGGTAATCGTATATCAGGAGCAGGTTATGCAGATTGTGCGAGACCTGGCCGGCTTTACCATGGGCGGCTCGGATCTCTTACGAAGAGCCATGTCCAAGAAGAAGACCTCTGTCATGGAGGAGGCAAGGCAGAGCTTTGTCTA
>CALIEL010000205.1 GCA_938022235.1 Oribacterium parvum | reverse complement strand
CTGGGTACCGATTACCCCCAGAATACTGCCCTCTTTTAGC
Organism: Oribacterium parvum; assembly: GCA_938022235.1. Classification (GTDB taxonomy): domain Bacteria; phylum Bacillota; class Clostridia; order Lachnospirales; family Lachnospiraceae; genus Oribacterium; species Oribacterium parvum_A. The sequence goes on along the minus strand of CALIEL010000205.1, from coordinate 3,101 downwards.
CCCTGATAAATTCTTTCCTTTTCCTTCTTACTGCTGCTGCCAATCAACAGGGCTATAGGAATCTCCCATTGATTTTTCAAAAGCAGTTCCTGCAGTTTTTGAAAATGCTGTTGAGCCAAAATTTCCGTAGGTACCATTATGGCAGTCTGTAAGCCCCTGCTAGCCATAAGGTACAAGGCATAGAAGGCCAAAATGGTTTTTCCGGAGCCCACATCTCCCTGAACAAAGCGAAGAAGTCTCTCCCCTTGGGAAAATACCCTATCCATCTCCTCCAAAGCCTCTTTTTGGGTATTTGTCAGGCTGAAGGGTAGTCCCTGCTGAAATTCTGCACTTTTTCCCGGAATCCTCTCTTCCTGCCCCGAAAGCGAGAGAAAGTCCCTCTCCTCCTTTTCCAGAAAGAGACTGTAATAAAACAATTCCTCAAATGCCAGGCGCTTTAATCCCTCCTGCCTCTCCTCTTCCCTCTTCGGCAAATGCAGATATTCCATAGCCTGTCTTTTATTACATAGCCCTTCTCTTTCCAAAAAATTCCGAGGAAAGCTTTCCGGAATCTCGGGTTCTTCCTTAAAAATCTCCTGAATACACTTTCTTCTTAGGGCATTCCCAAGCCCCTTTCGAAGGGAATAGATAGGCTCTAGGCTCTTTCTTTTTTCCTCGTACTCCTCCAAAGAAAAAATCTTAGGCTGCTGCAGGATAAAATGCCCACGAAAGCTTTTGACCTGCCCGAAAAACACCAGCTTTCTTCCTTTTTTTAAAGTTTTAAGGAGATAACTTGCATGAAAGTATTGAATCAAGAGCTTTCCGCTCTCATCTCCGGCGGAGCATTGCAGCATGGAAAGCTTGGTATTTCGTAAAACTCTGGCATCCTCTAAAAGTACAAGAGAAAAAGCCATCCACTCCTTCTCCCTAGCTTCCGATATAGAACTAAGCTTAGGATATTGCAGATAGGAAATAGGAAAATCCTCTAAAAGATCTTCCTTGGTGTAAATATTCATCTTATGAAAAAGAGCGGCGGTTTTCTCCCCCACCCCCTTAATCCTTTCCACAGTATCCTGAAGCATAAATCTCCTTTAACAATTTCCCTTACAAAGACAACAGCTATTCTCCTTATTACCGCCAGAGGACAGGCAGTTGGAATTTCCCTCGTCCCCTAGAGGCATCTTAACCTACCGTTATTTACTGAAATAACTTTTCGCCCCACAAAAAAACAAGCTTATCAATTCCTCTGGGTAGCTTTTAGCTTTCTGCGTTATAGCTTTGAAACGGTGGGCAATCTGAGCCCGCCAGTACTTGCTGAAAGCGAGCGAAGCGACGCTTGAAGCTTAGTACTGCTGCGTGGCGAGGTTAGCGAAAGCGTGCCCCCGGTGCAAAGCTATAACGCAGAAAGCTTGTTAACCCTGAATTAATAAGCTTGTTTAAATAGCGAAAACATTTCTGTAAAAAAGACTCTTACTCTAGGGAAAGAAGATAATAGTACACTGCCTGTCCGCCGGCGTGAACCTCCACCTCAAGATTCGGCATATACTCCAAAATCTCCTTCTCCAAGGCCTTAGCCTCTTCTTCCGTTACTCCCTCTCCGTAGTAAAGACTCAGGATTTCTCCCTCTCCCATCTTCTCCAAGCCTTCCTTCATAGCCAAGGAAATGCTTTTTTCAGCGGAAAGTAATCCCTGATCGCCTAAGAAAAGGATATCTCCCTTATGGATTTCCCTTCCGTCAATGCTGGTGTCTCGAACCGCATAGGTAATTTCTCCGGAAGAAACCATGGATAGACTGTCTTCCATACCCTCCTGATTCTCCTCCACCGTTCCCTCCGGCTGGAAGGAAATCATTGCGGAAATTCCCTGAGGAATGGTCTTACTGGGCACTACGGATACGGAACGATCCTCCAGGATATCCTTTACCTGCTGGGCAGCCAGTAAAATGTTCTTGTTATTGGGTAAAATAAAGACATGCTTGGCATGAATCTTCTCTACCGCAGCACACAAATCTTCGGTGGAGGGGTTCATGCTCTGTCCCCCGGAAACCACCTGGTCTACCCCAAGGTCTAAGAAAATATCTCGAAGTCCGTCACCGGAACATACGGCCACAAATCCGAAGTCCTTTTCCTCCACCGGCTCAGACTCTCTAGGAGCTTCTGCACCCTTAGGCTGTTCTTCCAGCTTTTCCATAGCGGCGATACGGGACGCATCCTCAATCAATACCTCATGGTGCTCAAGGCGCATATTGTCAACCTTCATTTTGGAAAGGTATCCAAGACTAAGTCCCTTCTCGAAGGCATCACCCGGATGATTGGTATGTACATGAACCTTGATCAAATCCTCATCGGAGAAGCAAACAATGGAATCTCCAATACCGGAAAGATAATCTCTAAGCTTCTCTACCTCTTCGTCAGAGAAAGGATGATCACCATTTACCATGAATTCCGTACAATAACCGAAACGAATGTCCGCAGTAGAAATCTCTCCACGGCTCTTTCTCTCTCCGGTTAATGCGGAAACGCCGGAATCTTCCTTGAATTCCAAATCCAGTTCAATCTTCTCGCCCTTTAAGGAACGTAAAGCCCCTTCCAGTACACACATTAAACCGGCTCCACCGGAATCCACCACTCCTGCCTCTTTCAAGACAGGAAGCATATCCGGAGTTTTCTTTAAAACCTCATCTCCGTAGGCTACTACCTTCTCCAAAAGAGGCAAAATCTCCTCTTCCGTTAGAGACAGCTCCATAATCTTATCCGCCATCCCCTTGGCAACGGTTAAAATGGTTCCTTCCTTCGGCTTCATTACCGCCTTATAGGCTGTTTCCACAGCTCTTTGGAAGGCCTTCGCCAAAACAATGCTGTCAGCTTCCTTTACTTCCAATAATTCCTTCGTAAATCCACGAATCAACTGAGACAGGATAACGCCGGAGTTTCCTCTGGCTCCACGAAGAGATCCGCTGGACATCGCCTTACAAATCTCCTTTAAACTTCCTCCCTCAATCTTTGCCACTTCCTTTGCTGCGGAAAGGATTGTCATGGTCATATTGGTTCCTGTATCTCCGTCCGGAACCGGGAAGACATTTAACTCATTTATCAAATCCTTCTTTGCATTCAGCTGATTTG
>CALIEL010000204.1 GCA_938022235.1 Oribacterium parvum | reverse complement strand
CGGAAAATGAAGGTGGCTCGCTACCATAGCCTGATTGCCGAGGAGGAAAGCCTGGAGGGCACAGAGCTTCGGATTACCGGGAAAACCAAGCAGGAGGAAGTGATGGCGGTGGAAGACAGTGGTCGGAAGGTTTACGGCGTACAGTTCCACCCGGAAAGCATCATGACCAAGGACGGAGCGAAGATTTTGGAAAACTTTGCAAGGATTTGTAGGGAAGCATAGGGTAAAGCAAATGAGTATTTTAGAGGAAATCGCAAGGGAAAGACTAAAGGCTGTGGAAGAGGAGAAAAAGCTACTTTCTCTTTTGGAGCTGGAAAGGCTTTTGGAGGAGCGGGAAGAATCAAGTCACAACACGCCGGGAAAAGAAGGCAAAAGCTTTTATCAAGCCTTAGCCAAGGAGGGCTTATCCATTATCGGAGAGGTGAAGAAAGCTTCCCCCTCCAAAGGCATTATCGCAGAGAACTTTCCTTATTTACAGATTGCAAAGGACTATGAAGCTGCCGGCATTGACGCCATTTCCTGTTTGACGGAGCCTAAGTATTTTCTGGGGAAGGATCAATATTTAAAAGAAATTGCAGAGGCGGTTTCGGTGCCGGTGCTTCGGAAGGACTTTCTGATTGACCCCTACCAGATATATCAGGCCAAGCTTTTAGGAGCGAAAGCCATTCTCCTGATTGTCTCTCTTCTTGGTGAAAAGGAATTGAAGGAATTTCTGGGAATTGCCGGAAAGTTGGGACTGGATGCCTTGGTGGAATGCCATGATGAGGAGGAAATCCGCTGTGCCCTCTCTGTGGGAGCGGAGATTATCGGGGTAAACAACAGAAATCTAAAGACCTTTTCCGTAAATCTGGAAAACAGCCTATCTTTAAGAAATTTGGTGCCAAAGGGGCAGCTCTTCGTGGCGGAAAGCGGAATGTCCAGGCCGGAAGAGCTAAGGCTTTTAGAGGAAGCCGGGGTGGATGCGGTGCTCATCGGAGAAAGCCTGATGCGGGCAGAGAGCAAGAAGGAAAAGCTTCAGGAACTACGGAGCCTATTGAAATAAGAAAAGCAGAGGGTAAGGGAAAGAAAGGAGCGAGTATGCTGCAGGAATGTATCAAAAAACTGGTGTTGGGAGAGGATTTAAGCTTTCAGGAAAGCTACGAAAGCATGAATGAAATTCTGGACGGGAAAAGCTCTCCGGTGCAAAATACCGCCTTTCTTACGGCTCTGGCCTGCAGAAAGCGGGAGGAAGAAAACATCACGGAGATAACAGCATTTGCCAAGGCGATGCGGGAACACGCCACAGAGGTAAAGCATGAGGGCATGGAGGTTTTGGAAATCGTAGGAACCGGTGGAGACCACAGCAACAGCTACAACATTTCCACCACCTCCGCCTTGGTGGTAGCTTCTTTAGGCGTAAAGGTGGCAAAGCACGGAAATCGGGCAGCCTCCTCCAAGTCCGGCACCGCTGATTGTCAGGAGGCCTTGGGCATTAACATTGTACAGGGCAAGGAAAAGGCGGAGGAAATGCTGAAGAACACAGGTCTTTGCTTCCTCTTTGCCCAGCACTACCACACCGCCATGAAGTATGTGGGCGCTATCCGTAAAGAATTGGGCTTTCGAACCATTTTCAATATCCTTGGGCCCTTGACCAACCCGGCAAAGCCGGATGCCATGCTTCTTGGAGTTTATCAGGAAAGACTTTTAGAACCTATGGCGGCGGTGCTTCATCACTTAGGGGTAAAGCGGGCTTTGGTGGTATACGGAGAGGACGGCATGGATGAGATTTCCGTTTCCGACAAGACTTTGGTTTGCGAATTAAGGGATGGACAAAGCCGAATCTTTGAGATTGCTCCGGAGGACTTCCATTTGGAAAGAGGGAAAAAAGAGGAGCTTGTGGGGGGAGATGCGGCGGAAAATGCGGCAATTACCAAGGGACTTTTGGCCAATGAGATTCAAGGTAGCAAGAAAACGGCTCTTTTGCTAAATGCGGGAGCAGCCCTCTTTATCGCCGGAAAGGCGGAAAGCATAGAGGAAGGTATTCGGCTGGCGGAGGAAGCCATCAGCAGCGGAAAGGCATTGGCCTTCTTGGAAGAGTACAGAAAAGCTTCCCAAAATTAAGCCGGGACAAGTGCTAAAGCTTGTGAGGAGCATCAAAAGCATCGAGGGCTGAAAGGAGTTGGCGTGAAGGTCAAGTACTGAAAGGAGTTGGCATGGTCGTCAAGTACTGCGGTATCACAAAGGAAGAGGAAATTCAGCATTTGCAGAAGCTTCCCATAGATTATGTGGGCTTTGTCTTCTATAAGAAAAGCAAACGTTTTGTGGACAAGGAGCAGGCAAGGCGTCTACGGGCAAAGTTAAAACCCTCCATTCCCGGGGTGGGAGTCTTTGTAGAGGAAGAGATTCCGAAGATTTTGGAGCTTTTGCAGGAGGGGATTATCCAAGGGGTTCAGCTCCATGGAAAAGAAGAGGAAGCATACGTCTTGAAACTTAAGCAGGAGATGGAAAAGCTTGGTACGAAGCCCTTTCTCTGGCAGGCCTTTATCTTGAAGGAAGAAAAGGATATAGAACGGGCAAATGCCTCCCCGGCGGACCTGATCCTTCTGGATGGAGGAAAAGGGGAAGGGAAAGAAGCTGAGGCAGGACTTTTACAAAAGATCCGTCGTCCCTATATCTTGGCAGGAGGACTTTCCCCGGAAAATGTAGTAGAGAAAATCAAAGCATTTTCCCCCTATGGCTTGGATGTCAGCTCCGGAATCGAGGAGCAGGGAGAAGAGGGCATCCGAAAAAGCCCGGAGAAGATGGAGAGTTTTATTCGCTTGGTAAAAGAAAGGAGTAGTATGGCAGAGAAAATCGGACGTTTTGGGATTCACGGAGGACAGTACATTCCGGAAACCCTGATGCAGGCAATAGAAGAATTGGACAAGGCTTATACAGAGGCTAAGGCTGATCCTGAATTTCAGAAGGAGTTAAGCCGTTACTTAAATGATTATGCAGGACGGCCCTCCCGCCTGTATTATGCGGAAAAGATGACGAAGGATCTTGGAGGAGCCAAGATTTACTTAAAGAGAGAGGACTTAAACCACACCGGAGCACATAAAATCAACAATGTTTTGGGGCAGGCTTTGCTGGCAAAGCGTATGGGAAAGACCAGACTGATTGCGGAAACCGGAGCAGGACAGCACGGTGTGGCAACGGCAACGGCAGCAGCTCTTTTCGGTATGGAATGTGTGGTTTTTATGGGGCAGGAGGACATTGAGCGACAGGCTTTAAATGTTTATAAGATGCGTCTTTTGGGAGCGGAGGTGGTTTCCGTAAAGACCGGAACAGCCACCTTAAAGGATGCAGTGTCCGAGGCCATGAGAGAGTGGACAAAGAGAATTTCCGATACCCATTATTGCCTTGGTTCCGTTATGGGCCCTCACCCCTTCCCCACCATGGTAAGGGATTTTCAGGCGGTAATTTCCAAGGAGATTCGGGAAGAAATTCTGGAAAGAGAAGGAAAGCTTCCTGCAGCAGTATTGGCCTGCGTGGGAGGCGGCTCCAATGCCATCGGAACCTTCTATCATTTTATCCCGGATGAGGGGGTAGAGCTGATCGGCTGTGAGGCAGCAGGACGAGGGGTGGATACGGAGGAAACCGCAGCCACCATTGCGGTAGGAAAGCTGGGCATTTTCCACGGCATGAAGTCTTACTTCTGTCAGGATGAGTTCGGACAGATTGCCCCGGTATACTCCATTTCCGCAGGACTGGATTATCCGGGAATCGGACCGGAGCACGCAGCACTCCATGACAGCGGACGGGCAAAGTATGTGCCGGTAACGGATTTGGAGGCTGTAGAGGCCTTTGAGTATCTTTCGAAAATGGAGGGAATCATCCCGGCCATTGAATCCGCCCATGCCATTTCCTACGGCATGAAGGTGGCGAAGGAGAAGAGTAAGGAGGAAAGCATTGTCATCTGCATCTCCGGAAGAGGAGATAAGGACTGCGTTTCCGTAGCGCGTTTCAGAGGGGAGGACCTGGTAGAATGAGAAGCATAAAAGAAGCATTTGCAAAGGGAAAGGCATTTATTCCTTTCATCACCTGTGGGGATCCGGATTTGGAGAGCACCAAGAGAATGGTGAAGACTATGGTGGAAAATGGAGCGGATCTGATTGAGTTGGGTATTCCCTTCTCCGACCCCACCGCAGAGGGACCGGTGATTATGGAGGCCGACCTTCGGGCTTTACAGGGGGGATGCACCACAGAGAAGGTTTTTCAAATGACCAAGGAGCTTCGGCAGGAAGTGGATGTGCCCTTTGTGTATATGACCTATGCCAATGTGGTTTTCTCCTACGGCAGTAGAAAATTCATGGAAAAGGCCAAGGAGGCAGGGGTTTCCGGCCTTATTCTTCCGGATGTGCCCTATGAAGAGCGGGAAGAGTTTTTGCAGGATTGTAAGGACTTCGACATTGCCCTCATTTCCATGGTAGCCCCCACCTCCGAGGATCGTATCGCAAAGATTGCGAAAGATGCGGAAGGATTTTTGTATATCGTGTCCTCCCTTGGGGTTACGGGAGAGCGAAAGGAAATCACCACGGACCTGTCTTCTCTTCTGAAAATGGTGAAGAGCCACACGGAGATTCCCTGTGCCGTCGGCTTTGGAATTTCCACAAAGGAGCAGGCAAAGGAAGTGGCACAATATGCGGACGGCGTGATTGTGGGTTCCGCCATTATGAAGAAAATCCATGAGAATCCGGGGAAGGAAGAGGCTGTACTGGGAGAGTATGTGGCTTCGATGAAGTCGGTGCTATAAATGTGGTATCACCGTCCTATGCAATGAGTTTCTTTCTTCAGTAATAGTATCACCGTCTTACAATAAGTTTTTTATGTAGATATAGTGCCACCGTCCTGCAATGAAGTTTCTTTCTTCAGACACGTTCGCACTAACCTCGCCTCATAGCAGTACTAAGCTGAAAGCTTCGTTCACTCGCTTTCAGCAAGTACTGATGGGCTCAGATTGTCTTCAGAAAGAAACTTCTTGCCGGACGGTGAGATGCATTTCTAGGCTGGAGAAAAATCTTCTATGTTCGGCTGAGACTAGAATATCTTCAGAAAGTAACTTCATTGCAGGACAGTGGGACACATTTCCGGGCTTGAGAAAAATCTCCTGTAGTCGGCTGAGTCTAGATTGTCTTCAGAAAGAAACTCTTTGCGGGTCGGTGAGCTGTATTTCCGGGCTGAAGAAAAATGATTTAAATAGGGGCTGTAAAAAATCAAAATAATTGCTTAGAAAACTATTTTGATTTTTTACAGCTTCTTATTGTTTCCATATTTTTATAGGAGTAAGATATACTGTATATAAGAGTTCGGTGGTTTTTAGAAAGGAAGGTATGATATGTATTATTCCAGTGGAAATTATGAAGCGTTTGCCCGTCCGGAAAAACCGGAGGGGATTGAGAACAAGTCGGCATATTTAATTGGTAGCGGTTTAGCTTCTCTCGCAGCTGCCTGCTTCTTGGTACGGGATGCGCAGATGGAAGGGAAGAGAATTCATATTCTGGAAAAGGAATCTCATCCGGGCGGAGCTTTGGATGGGGACAAAATATCTGCGGGTTATGTCATGCGTGGCGGCAGAGAGATGGATAACCATTTCGAATGTATGTGGGATCTGTTTCATTCTATTCCCTCTATAGAAACGGAGGGAGTCAGCGTTCTGGATGAGTATTACTGGTTAAATAAAAAGGATCCGAATTATTCTTTATGCCGTGCTACCAAAAATCGGGGAGAAAATGCTAAAACCGGCGATAAGTTCGGTCTTTCCGACAAGGGAAGCATGGAAATCATGAAGCTTTTTATGACAACGGATGAAGATTTGGCCAATGTGAAAATGACGGAAATTTTTGACGATGAAGTCTTTAAGACCAATTTCTGGATGTATTGGCGGACCATGTTTGCCTTTAAGGATGATCAAAGTGCTCTGGAAATGAAGCGTTATATGCAAAGATTCATCCATCATATCGGGGGATTGCCGGACTTTAAGGCATTACGTTTTACCAGATACAATCAGTATGAGTCTATGGTACTACCGATGGTGAAGTATCTGGAGGAGCGTGGGGTTGCGTTTCACTACGGTGTTAGCGTGACAAATGTGCTTTTTGATATTTCTGCCGGAAAAAAGCAGGCAAAACGGATTGAGCTTTTGCGAGACGGTAAAGAGGAAAGCATTGACCTAACGGAAAATGATTTGCTTTTCTATACGAATGGAAGTAACGTGGAAAATTCCACCTATGGCAGTCAGACAGAAGCTACAGGCATGGATAATGAGATTCATCCGGGAGGCTCCTTTGACTTATGGAGAAAAATTTCGGCACAGGATCCTTCTTTCGGAAAACCGGACAAATTCTGTACAAACCCTGAGGATAGTAACTGGGTAAGTGCAACGGTGAATACCTTGGATGAGAAGATTCTTCCTTATATCAAAAACATTTGCCAAAGAGATCCTCTATCAGGTAAGGTTGTCACCGGCGGTATCGTAACCGTAACCGATTCCTCTTGGCTTCTAAGCTGGACCATTAATCGTCAACCCCAGTACAGAAATCAGCCGAAGGGGCAGGTTCTGGTTTGGCTTTACGGTATGTTTTCCGATAAGCCCGGAGATTTTATTAAGAAATCCATGCGGGAATGTACCGGACAGGAAATCTGTGAAGAATGGCTTTATCACTTAGGTGTTCCGGTGGAGGAAATTTCGGAACTGGCAGCTCATAGCGCCAATACCGTTCCGGTGATGATGCCCTTTGCCAGTGCTTATTTCCAGCCCAGAGAAGCCGGAGACCGTCCTTTAGTGGTACCGGAGGGCTCTGTAAACTTTGCTTTTATCGGAAACTTTGCGGAAACGCCCAGAGATACCGTTTTTACTACAGAGTATTCCATTCGAACAGCTATGGAGGCCGTGTACACCCTGGCAAATGTGGATAGAGGCGTTCCGGAGGTCTGGGGCAGCGTATTCGACCTTCGAGATCTGTTAAATGCTACGGTTGCCCTTCGAGACGGAAAGAAGATTACAGACTTACATCTTGGATTTATTCAGGATATTGTGCTGAAGACAGCCTTGAAGCGTGTACAAGGAACAGAAATTGAGAAGCTGATGAAGAACTGCCGGATGCTATAAGAAAAGCTCTCTATATCTTGCGATTCTAGCCTTCTTCAAAGAAGCCCAAAATCAAGATTCCTAAAACCGCCAGTCCAACGGCAAAATACTGGGCTTTGCTGAGTTTTTCTTTTAGGAAGATTCTGGCCCAGATTACGGAGAAGAGGCAGTAGCTGGAAATCAAGGGTGCGGAGGCAACAGCATTTGCTCCAATGGCAAAGATATAGGTGAACTGGCCTATCGTTTCGCAGACGGCACCCAAAAATTTCGGTCCTTCCGTAGGAAGGCTGAACTTGGTCTTTTTTACGAAAACCAAATAGAAGAAGAGGCAGACTGCCAGGGTACAGAAGGTGTACTCGTAGGCTACATTTGCAGAGGCTTCCGGGATTTTTTCCAGAACCACCGCGTCCAAAAATGTGCCCAGTCCGTCAATGATGCAGTAAAAGATGGGGAAGAAAATGGCGATAAAGCTTTTTACATATTTATCCTCCACCTTTTCCTGCATCTTTTTTCGTTCCACATCCTCACGCTTTTTTTGTAGATAGGAAAGCAGGTAAATGGCGAATAGAATCAAAAGGATGGCAAATAGCTGGGGTAGTGCCAAGACCTGCTTTAGAAAGATAAAGGAAAGCAGAGCCGCCACCGCACCGGAGGTATTGCAGATGGGGGAAGAGACGGAAAGCTCAATATAGCGCAATCCTATATAACCCAAAAGCATGGAGGAAATGTAAAGGAAGGAAACCGGCAAATAAGCAATGAGAATTTCCTTGGTAAAGCTTACACCTTGAAACAAAACCTGACTGGTGGCGTGGGCACCCATAACCAATCCCACCACCATAAGCATTTTTAAATGACTGTCTTTATCCTTGGCAGGGGATCCCAGCTTGGAAAAGAAATCCGAACCGGACCAGAAAAAGATAGAAATTAATGATAAAATAAACCACATATTGACTCCTTTTTAAAGAATTTTCATGTTTTTTTCGTCACTTTTATATCGAAAACCGATAAATAAATATTCTAAAAATTAAACTAAGAAGTTTTTTAATTCCTAGTAAAACAATAGGAATAATAGCATAGAAGCCTTGTTCTGTATAGAGATTTTTAGCTTCTATAGCGTAAAGTTTTGGATAGTTCAAAATATTATTTATTCAAATATCGCATAAATAAACAAAAATATTTGAAAAAAATATATAGATATACAGCATACTGACTAAGTATTATGATGCTAAACGAGTGTCGTAACAAAGCTGTGCGACCTCTCCTTGTAAGCACAGTCGTTTTTTTATGGAGGTACAATGATGTCAATTTATTGTGAAGCTAGAAATTTTGCAGAGAAATTCATTGATCCTTGTAGCAAAAAGGTAGATGAAGAAGGAGTATTTCCTGTAGAAGCGTTTGCGGAGATTAAAAAATCGGATTTTTTAACTCTGCTCATTCCTAAGGAGCAGGGAGGCCTAGGTTTAGGAATTCAAGAGCATGTAGAGGTTTGTCGAGCTTTTGCCAAAAGTGATGCGACAACCGGACTATGCTATATGATGCATAATGTGGCTTTGACAGTGGTTTTGTCTCGAGGAAGTGAAGAGATGAAGAAGAGAATTGTCAAAGAAGTGGTAGAAGAGAGAAAGCTTCTTGCTCTGGCATACAGTGAGCTGGGAACAGGAACCCATTTCTATATTTCCGATTTGAAGGCGGAAAATGATGGGGACAAGAAACTCCTGAGCGGTGTAAAAAGCATGGTTACCTCCGCAGAGCAGGCTTCCTATTATCTGGTTTTAGCACCATCAGACGTGGAGGGAGCTATTGATAACTGGTTGGTTCCGCTGGAGACACCGGGACTTAAGTTTGAACAGAATACCTGGCATGGTCTTGGTATGAGAGGAAATGCTTCTTGCCAGATGCACTTAAACAAGGCGGCTGTTTCCGTAAGCAATAGAATCGGCGAGGAGGGTGCCGGACAGGAGCATGTGTTTAATGTTGTAGCACCTTACTTTATAGCAGGACTTGCAGGAGTATATTCCGGACTTGGTGAGCACATGTTAGAGGAAAGCATTGCCCATGCAAAAGAAAGAAAATACACTTCCGGAACTTCCCTGGCAGAAATCGAAACTGTTCAGATTCACCTTGCTAAGATGTACAATCTGGTGAATTCCTCCGTTTGCGCGGCAAAGGAAGCGACCAGAAGTGCTGCAGCAGGGGAAGAGGATGCTTTGGCAAAGATTTTGTCCGCTCGTATCATTGCCTGCGAAATGGTTATTGAAGCCGGAAGACTGGGAATGAGAGTCGGAGGCGGAAAGGCTTACAACAAGGCCGGATGCATGGAAAGACTCCTAAGAGATGCTTATGCAGGACAGATTATGGCACCCAGTGCAGACGTGCTTACCGTTTGGCTCGGAAAAGCCATTACAGGCTTGCCTTTGGTATAAGCTCTAAAGGATGAAGAAAGGGAGGGAGGAAATATCTCTTCCTTTCTTTGGTTATTTGCGGGATGATATAAAGAAAAGAGGATAAAATGGAAAAGATAAAGTTAGGAGCAGTTATTTACGCGCCAAAGGTAACCGTTATTTGGGGAATTATTCAGGAGTTTTTTGAGAAGGAAAATTGTCCTATTGAACCGGTTTTTTATAAGGATTATAAGAGTCAGGTGGACGGACTGATGAATGGAGAAATCGACATTGCCTGGAACTCTCCTCTGGCTTGGCTGGACAGTTATTTACGCAGCAAGGGGGAATGCTTAAACGGATCCATGCGTGATACGGATCAAGATCGTAAAAGCTACCTGGTGGTAAGAAAGGACAAGGGCTATCAGACTATTTCGGATATCAAGGGAAAGACTATCGGATTTGGCGCCTATGACTCTCCTCAGGCACGTTTGATTCCCATTTATCATCTGCATAAGAATGGATTGGAGTTTGAAAAGGACTATACGGAAAAGCGCTTTGATATCGGTCTTGGCCTCCATGGAGACCATGTGGGAGGAGAGCTGGATGCGGCAAAGGCTATGCTTTCCGGTGAAGTAGACGGAAGCTGGATGCTGGATTTAAACTACAAGGCTTGGATTTTAGACGGAACCTTGGATGAAGCACAGGTACAGATTTTATCCGAGACAGATTTCTTTGACCATTGCATTTTCACCGGAAGAGCGGATTTTTCTAAGGAAGCCTTTGCCCATTTTACAGAGGTTCTGCATAAAATGGATTACAAGAATCCCGCCCATAAGGAGATGATGGACATGGAGGGATTGAAGGCTTGGGTGCCGGGAAGAACCAAGAATTTTGAGCAGATTAAGAAGGCTAATGAGTACCTGCATTTTTTTGAGAAGGAGAATGCATGAGTAAGCTTTTCCTCCCCTTTACCAGCTCCCTAATTGGGAGTATGCCAAGAACTAAGGAATTGCTTTCGGGAAAACGTCGCCTGCAAAACGGACAGCTTTCCCGGGAGGACTATGAGGCCATGCTTCTTAGAGAAACGGAAGAAGTGATTCGTTTGCAGGAAAGAAACAGAATAGACATTCTTACCGGGGGAGAGTTAAGCCGGGACAATTATGTTTCCTTTGTGGCGGAAAAGCTGGAAGGTGCCACCATGATGAGCATGGCGGATATGCTTCCTTACATGGAGGACAAGCAGGGCTTTGAAGAAATTCTGGATACCCTGGATGTACCCGCAGTCAGTATCAAAAATGCCATTTGCACCGGGAAAATCAAAAGAAAGGAAAGCCTTTTAAAGGAAGAAATCCTTAGAATCCGACAGTTTTCGGATAAAGAGATTAAGGCGACTCTTCCCGGCCCTTACCTGATGACCCGTTCCATGTGGCTTCCGGCCCGTTCTTCCAAGGTCTATGACAGCAAAGAAGAGTTGGGGAAAGATGTAGTGGCTCTTTTAAAAGAAGAGATTGAAGAGCTTAGGCAAATGGGGGTATCGGTCATTCAGTTGGATGAGCCGGTACTTACGGAGGTAGTCTTTAGCAAGGGAAAAACCAGATCCTTTATGTGTGCCGCCTTATCGGAGAAGAAAGACCCTACAGAGGAGTTGGAGTTTGCCACTTCTTTATTGAAGGAAGTGGTGGATTTTATGAAGGAAAAGGAGCTTTGCAGTGTTCTTCATGTTTGCAGAGGCAACTGGAGTAAGAATGAGGGAATTCTTTTAACAGGCTCCTACACACCTTTGGTTCCTTTATTTGCCAAGGTACTTCCTTCGGTTTTGGCCTTGGAATACTCCACTAAGAGGGCGGGAGACTTATCCTCTCTTTTGGAAAATGAAGTAATTAGGGAGAATTGTATTTTGGGATTAGGCGTGATAAATCCGAGAATTGATTTGGTAGAATCCGGGGAAAGCATAGTACAACGGGCAGAAGAGGCTTTGCAATATTTGCCAAAGGAAAGAGTATGGTTGAATCCGGACTGCGGCTTTGCTACATTTGCCAATCGTCCTGTCAATGAATTTCCCTGTATTGAGGCGAAACTCAAAGAGTTACAAAGGGCTCAGGAATTTTTACGGAAAAAATATTAGGAGGAAGCTTGTGGAAAGCCATGAATATGAAATGTACCATCAGGACTTACGCTATCGCGGTATTGTAAGGCAGGATGGTCAGGTTCAGGTTTATATGCAAAACCATTGTATAGATTCTTCTAAAGAAATGGAGTTTGACAGCAAAAAAGATACGGATACCTCTGTGAACCTTTTCTGTGCAGGCCTGCTTTCCGGAATTCTTCATGGCATTTGCAGTTTTATGAAGAAGGATGGGAATCCTCTGGAGGATGTGGAAGCAAAGGCGAGGGTGGTTTTAGACCACCCTCTATCCTACTTAGGGGTAAAGGGATATGAAGAAACCCCTAGAATCTCTAAAATCACCATAGACCTATATTTCTATAGCTTTTTGGAAGAGGAAGAGGCGATAGAACGGTGTAAGGAAGCCTTAAAGAAGAATATTTTGTATCAAACAATTCTTCCGGCAGTGGAGATAGAGCTTCGTTACCATAGTTCGCTTTAAAGAAAATTCTATTGTAGTGTTACGATTTTTGACACAATCCGAGTAATGCAATTTTTGCCATGGTCAGAGTAATGTGATTTTTGTCATGGTAAGAGTAATGTGTTTTTGTCATAATCCGGGTATTAGGATTTTTTACAAAACTTGTGCAGTTTAGGCCTCTATGTTAAAATGGCAAAGGAAAGGGAGGTCTATTTCCATGAGTGATTATAGAGAAAAGAAGAATGCCCGCCTGCTAATGGCGATACACGGTTTACAGGCTGAGCCTAATCAGCAGTGGGAAGACCGTCTGATGGATGCGTTGAATCATCATACAGAATTTTATGTGCCCATGCGTACAGTGGGAGAAGGTCAGGAAAGAAAGCCTGCCTTTGCCGTAGTAGAGGATAAGGACCACAATCATTTTTATGTTTTGTTTACTTCACAAGAAAAGGCAAAGCATTGGACCAAAGGTCTGGAAACCCATGCCGTTTTAAGCTTCCACCAGGTAGCTTCCATGGCTTTGGGCGACCCCAGAATCTCCGGCTTTGTGATTAATATGAATACCGAAAACTTTATTCTGTGGCGTCAGTTTATCGTAAACTGCTTCCACCAGAATCAAGCCCATTTGATGGGACAGGATCCGGTGCAGGTTTCCGATACTATTGAATTTTCCGACCCGGTAGGAGACACCAAGGAATTGGAAGAGGCTCTGGCAGAGTATATGCGGGATGACCAGAATGTTACGGCCGCATACTTGGTGGGAGCCCGTCAAAATGATAAGGAGTTTAACGTTTGCATCGTAAGCCATGTAGGCAGCATTCAGCCAAGCTTCTCCAACATTTCCGTATTGGGAAGAGATTTTGGCGGAAATACGCCTCTGGCGGTAATGTCCTATCAGAATAAGAAGGCAGAAGATGCGGTAAAGGACAGAATGCCCTTCTACAGAAGACCTTTCGTGTTATAAAAAGAAGAAAATAGCAATACAAAGGAGTCCGTTTTTTCGGACTTCTTTTTTGTTATTCTAAAATTCGTAGTAGATGATTCGAAGAATATAAAACAAAAATAAAAACAAACATTTATTCGAGAATATCTATTTACAAAACAAATGTACTGTTTTATAATATGGAAAAGCTAATCCGAAAGGAAGCGAGGAGGAGAAAATGATGAAGATCACGTTAAAAACTTTTGAGATATTTGTTGCTTGTATGTTGGGATTCGGTCTGGTAGGGATGCTGTCTATCCTTCCCCAGGTAAGATGGATGGCGTACTTTGCCGTTGTGGCTTCCCTGTTCTTTTTATGGCAGATTGAAGAAGAAAAAAAGAGAAGAAAAAAGAAGGTACAGTTCTATAAGAAGATGGAGAAGATTATCGCTCGAAGACTTCAGGAAAGTGCCTAGATAGATGGGGTACATATAAGCTTGGTGTTTGTGACAACGTATGATACTTTGCTTTAAGATAGTAAGCATAGCGAAATATCGGAATGTATATAGGGATTTTTTAAAGCGGAAAAGCTTTTAGAAGGTCTTTGATAAAAGAAAAAAGTTGCTCGATTGAGCAACTTTTTTTGAACTCTTATTCATAATGACTGTCCTGCATAAAGCAAGACATCTTGATTATTCAGCTGCGATTGCTCCGGTTGGGCATGGCTCTTCGCAAGCGCCGCAATCGATGCAAGTATCTGGATCTACAACATACTTTGTTGGGCCCTCAGAAATTGCCTCTACTGGACATACTGCTGCACATGCTCCACAGCTTACGCACTCATCACTAACTACGTGTGCCATAATGGTTCCTCCTTTTTAATGATAAATAGACTAAGTGTAACTTCACCTCCCAGTAAAGTCCTCTATATTCTAAAGCATTTGCGGAATATTGACAAGAATTTCTCAGAATTCCCTTGTTCAAAATAAAAACCAGCGGAAAGTACCTGTACTACTTTGCAATGTTCTTAATATCTATCTCGCTTCTTTTTATTCGTATGTTTTAAAAAATATAGTAAGGAGATTTAGATAATATTCTATAAAGCTGAAAAGAGAATCTGTATTTCTTGGAGAGAGTGATAGACTCTGCTATTCGTTTCCTCGTTCTTGTTGGATTGGAGCTATCTCTGAATGATGATCTGCCTGAAAGCTATGACAAAGCATCCTTTGATTCTAAGGTATATCTGCTTATGAACCATTTTGTGGATATGGCAGTTCAGGGATATGGGTGGATCGGGGTTGCATAGTCCTTGGCAGAGATGATGTGATGAGAATTGTTGAAACTGAGTAATAAAAAGACATGGTAAGGACAAAGAAGAAGTTTTAGTACATTTGAGAATCCTTTCGCAAGATATATAAAATGCGACACATTGTGTAGCAAATTAATAGAGGTGAAAACATGCAAAAGCAGCCATTTTTAGAACATACCAAGGAGATTTACTACCATTGATTATTTGCACCAAATATTATATAATATTTGGTGCAAAGGAGGTAGCATATCAAGTGAATTATAAGCAAAAAATATTAAGTAGGATAGAAAATTTTGACTCCAATCAGGTTTTCATCGCCAATGATTTTTTTGATATTGCAGGATATGAAACAGTTCGCAGTACATTAAATCGTCTAGTACAAGATGAAGTGATTATCCGTATTATGAAAGGCATCTACTATAAGCCGAAATATATAGAACTGATTGGAGAGTATGAAGCACCGTCCGTGAATGAAGTTGCGAATGCAATTGCCAGAAAATATAATTGGACGATTGCTCCATCGGGCAATACGGCTTTAAATTTATTAGGCTTGTCTACGCAAGTCCCGGCAAAGTGGACATACATCTCAGACGGAAGATATGTCAGTTTCAGTTTCGGTAATGCAACAATCGAATTTAAGCGTAGAAATAATGGAGATGTTTCCAAAATGTCAACACTTACTGCAATGGTTATACAATCTATTAAGGCAATCGGAAAAGATAAAATCACTTCAAAGCAGATTGATTATCTACGAGAAAAATTATCCGAAAAAGAAAAATCGGAACTACTTGCGGATAGTAAAACCACAAGTGCCTGGGTATACGGCGTTATTAAGAAAATTTCAAAGGTGTAGAAATGTTTGAATACAAAAAGATGTCAAAAAATGAATTGGAGCAAGTTATCAAAAATGCTTCCTTGAAAATAGGTGTAAATGAGGTAATTCTTGAAAAAGATTATTGGGTATGCTTTGTTTTGAATTATCTCTTCTCAAAGTGTAAGTGGAAAGAGGCTTTTACTTTTAAGGGTGGCACAAGCCTTTCAAAGTGCTTTAATTTAATTCACAGATTTTCTGAAGATATTGACTTAATACTAGATTGGAGAGTAATCGGGTATAGCTTTGATGAACCGTGGCAAGAACGCTCCAACACAAATCAAGATAAATTTAATAAAGACTCCAATCACAAGACAGAAGACTTTCTAAAAATTGAATTTCTTCCTCAGTTAGAAAGTGATTTTAGAGATATGCTTAATGAGGAATTTCATATAAGAATAGATGAAAGCGATCTGCAGACAGTATTGTTTGAATATCCGAAAGTATTTAAGTCTTCGTATGTAACACAAGTAGTAAGACTTGAGATTGGAACACTGGCAGCATGGACACCATCGGAAGCAGTTCATATTGTGCCTGATATACAAAAAATATATCCTATGCTCTTTGAGGGAGATTTCATAGAAGTAAGAACCGTTCTTCCTGAAAGAACATTCTGGGAGAAAGCGACTATCCTTCATCATGAAGCAAACAGACCTGAAGAGCTTGCAATACCGAAAAGATATGCAAGACACTATTATGATTTAGTTTGTATTGCAAATTCGAGGTATAAAGACAGAGCTTTTAAGAGCCATGAGCTCCTTGAAAAAGTTGTTCAGTTTAAACAGAAATTTTATCCGAGAAAATGGGCAAAATATGAAGAAGCCACAACCGAAACAATCAGACTTATGCCTGATGAGTATCGCCTAAGGGATATTAAAGAAGATTATAAAAATATGACTGAGATGTTCTTTGGCGAGTATCCGAGTTTTGAAGAACTAATGAATTCAGTGCTTGAACTGGAAAAAGAAATTCACGAAATTAAATAATGCACCAAAAATAATATAATATTTGGTGCAAAGCGTGGAGGGAGAGTAAAATCTTTCGCTCTTTTTTATTGAAAACAGGAGGAAAAAACCATAGCCGAAAGTCAGGGAATCCAGTATACTAAAGCCTATGATTTTAAATATCTCTAATCTAAGTAAGTCCTATGTAGGACAATCAGTATTAAAGGAAGTATCTTTTCATCTTGAGGAAAAGGAAAAGGCAGCCATTGTGGGAATCAATGGTTCCGGAAAGACTACGTTACTCCGCTGTATTCTGGGAATTGAGGAGGCAGATGAGGGGGGGATTGCATTTTCCAAAGATAAGAAGATGGCTTACCTTGCGCAGCAACATGCGGATATGGAGCAGGAGGACGAAGAATACGAGTCTCTTTCCGGAGGGCAGAAGACCAAGAAGAGATTGGAAGAAATCCTGATGGAAAAGCCTGATCTCTTGATTTTGGACGAGCCTACCAACCACTTGGATATCGGCTCTATTCAGTGGTTGGAGAAGGTCCTAAAGCGCTATGACGGGGCTGTTCTTTTGGTGTCCCATGACCGATACTTTTTAGATAAAATCGTGACGAAGGTAATTGACCTGGAACGGGGAAAGGCCCGGATGTATCTGGGAAATTACACTGCCTATGTAGAAAAGAAGAAAATGATTCGAGAGGCGGAAAGAAAGGCCTACGAGAATCAACAGGCGGAAATCAAACATCAGGAAGCGGTTATCGAAAAGCTAAAGCAGTTCAACCGGGAAAAAAGCATTAAGAGGGCGGAGTCTCGAGAAAAGCTTCTGTCCAAGGTGGAGCGACTGGAGCAACCGGAGGATTTGCAGAATGAGATGCGACTTTTGTTTATGCCAAGGGAAGCTTCCGGAAATGACGTTTTAATTGCGAAAGATTTAGGAAAAAGCTTTGATGGTAAAAGGCTGTTCTCCCATGGTACATTTTCCATCCAAAGAGGAGAGCATGTAGCGGTAATCGGAGACAACGGTACCGGAAAAACCACCCTTCTAAAGATTTTAAATGGGCTGATTCAGGCGGATGAAGGGGAGTTTCGTCTGGGCTCCAAAGTGAAGATTGCCTACTATGACCAGGAGCATGCCGTTCTTCATATGGAAAAAACCCTGTTTGATGAAATTCAGGACACTTATCCTGATATGAACAACACCCGGGTTCGTAATGTACTGGCGGCCTTTCTTTTTACAGGAGACGATGTGTATAAAAAAGTGGGAGACCTTTCCGGTGGAGAAAGAGGCCGTGTGAGCTTGGCAAAGCTTATGCTTTCCGATGCGAATTTTCTGATTTTGGACGAGCCTACCAACCACTTGGATATTCAGGGAAAAGAAGTTCTGGAAGAAGCTATCCGTAACTATGAGGGAACGGTTTTATATGTTTCCCATGACCGATATTTTATCAACCAAACAGCCACAAGAATCATGGAGCTTTTTTCCAATCGTTTTGATAATTATATCGGAAATTACGACTATTATCTGGAAAAAAAGGAAGACGTCAGAAGCTACGGTGACAGCCTTCAAAAGGATACAGTGCAAAACACTTGGGTAGACCCTGAGGAATTAAAGAAGGCGCAGGAGAAAGAGGCTGCCAAGCAGGATTGGGCGTCTCAAAAGGAATTTGCCGCAAAGAAAAGAAAATGGGAGACCAGCCTGAAAAAGGCAGAGGAAGAAATTGCCCGCCTGGAAGAAAAAATCACGGAACTTTCTACTGCTATGGAAGAGGTGGGAAGTGATGCAGGCAGACTGATGGAACTCCATAAAGAGCAGGAAGCCGCAGAAGCCTCCCTACAGGAGCAATATGCCATCTGGGAAGAAAGCTCCTTGGCATTGGAAGAGCTGGAAGAGGGATAAATAGGGGACTGTAAAACTTCAGAAAAGAGCAGGATAGTTTTTATGCAGTATAGGTCTAAAATCGGGGTACGCTCCCGCTAAGTTCGCCCAACGGGTAGGGATACTAAGCGAAAAACTTCATGCTATTCGTTTTTTGCGAGAGTATGAAAAAGTTTCACATTGTATTGTATTTGCTTGCAAAAAGTGATAGTATCCCTATAAGAAAGCAGGGAGGTGAAAACTATGGCAAAAACGGCGAATATCAATGTCCGTATTGATCCGGAAACAAAAGCGAGTGCGGAACAGTTATTTTCAAGCTTTGGAATTACCGTAACCGATGCCATCAATATTTTTCTTCATAAATCACTGATGGAGGGAGGACTTCCTTTTGAAATGAAACAGCCTCGTTTCAACTTGGAAACGGAAATGGCGATGGAGGAAGCAAAGCTCATTATGGCAGGAAAAATTCCCGCCAAGCGTTATGCCTCGGTGCACGAATTATTGGATGAGCTGAAAACGGACGGTGAATAATGCTAGAGCTTGTAACCACAGGTGCCTTTCGCAAGGATTTGAAACTTGCAAAAAAACGAGGCTATGATCTGTCTTTGCTTGAAACGGTACTAAATACTCTTTTAGAAGAAAAAACCTTGGATCAGCGTTATCACGACCATGCTTTAACCGGAAATTATATCGGGTTTCGAGAATGTCATATCCTGCCGGATTGGCTGCTTATTTATGCAGTAAATAAATCACAACTGATCCTCACAGCTTCAAGGACGGGAACGCACTCCGATTTGTTTGGGAGATAGGGTACATCTGTTTTAGCAGATGTACCTTTTATATTAGTCCCCCTTACTCTACATCCTTCATACTTAAGGAAATCTTCTTCCTAGCCACATCCACAGACAAGACCTTCACCTTCACTATATCCCCAAGCTTTACCACATCCAAAGGATGCTTCACAAATTTCTTGGACAGGGCGGAAATATGCACAAGGCCGTCCTGATGCACCCCGATATCCACAAAGGCACCGAAGTCAATAACATTTCTCACGGTTCCCTGTAGAACCATGCCTTCTTTTAAATCTTCCAGTTCCAGCACATCCTCTCGAAGGATGGGGGCGGGAACATCTTCTCTTGGGTCTCTTCCCGGCTTTGCCAAAGCTTCAATAATATCCTTTAAGGTATATTCTCCTACGGAAAGTTTCTGCTCTACGCCCTTTAATCCACCGGGGAGAGAAGAAAGGATTTTTCCCATTTCCTTGCCTTTTCCGGAAAGGAGTTCATTTTCCGCAATTCCCGCTAATGCCAGCATTTCCTTCGCCACGCTGTAGGATTCGGGATGCACGGAGGTCATATCCAAAAGCTCTTTTCCCCCACGGATTCTGAGGAATCCGGCACTCTGCTCAAAGGCTTTTGGTCCTAACTTGGCCACCTTTAAAAGCTCTTTTCGAGACTTGAAGGCACCGTTTTCTTCCCGGAAAGCCACAATATTTTTGGCAATAGTCTTGCTGATTCCGGAAATGTAGGATAGGAGAGAGGCGGAGGCGGTGTTTAAGTCTACCCCTACCTTATTTACACAGTCCTCCACCACCTTGTTTAACTGCTCGGTCAGCTTACTTTGGTTCATATCATGCTGATACTGTCCCACGCCGATGGACTTAGGATCAATTTTCACAAGCTCCGCCAAGGGGTCTTGCAAACGCCTTGCCATGGAGGTGGAGCTTCTTTCTCCCACATCAAAATTGGGGAATTCTTCTGTGGCAAGCTTGCTGGCAGAATAAACAGAGGCTCCTGCTTCATTAACAATCACATATTTTACAGGGCTCTTTTGCTCCTTTAAATAGTCGGAAATCACCTTTTCCGATTCTCTGGAGGCGGTTCCATTTCCCAAAGCGATAATATCCACATGGTGCTTTTGAATCAGCTGGTGGATTTTTGCCATAGATTCCTTCACCTGATTTTTAGGAGGGGTGGGATAAATGACGGTGGTATCCAGTACCTTTCCGGTGGCATCCACCACGGCGATTTTACAGCCGGTACGAAAGCCCGGATCCCAGCCCAGCACTACCTTTCCGGTAATGGGTGCCTGCATCAAAAGCTGCTTTAAGTTATCGGAGAAAACCAGGATGGCCCCGTCCTCCGCCTTTTCGGTCAAAATATTTCGGATTTCCGTCTCAATGGAGGGGGCAATCAGACGCTTGTAGGAGTCGGCAATGGCTTCCTCCAGGTAAGGTCTGCATTTTCCTTTCTTAGTGACTTGCACCTGCTCCTCTATATAATGAAGGATTTCTTCTTCAGGAAAACGGAGCTTTACGCTGAGAATTTTTTCCTTTTCCCCACGATTCAAGGCCAAAATACGGTGTCCCGGAATGGATTGCACTTTTTCCTCGTAGGAGAAGTAATTTTCATAGGTCTTACTTTCCGGCGTTTCCTCCTTTTCCTTTAGAGAGGAGCAAATGAAGCCCTCCTTCAGGCTCTTGTTTCGAATCCATTCTCTTAAGCGGGCATCCTCGGAGAAGTCCTCCGCCAAAATATCCTTGGCGTAGTTTAAGGCATCGGTAGCAGTCAGCACTTCTTTTTCCGGAGAAATATACTTTTCCGCCTCTGCTTCCGGATTAGCACAGGGGAGAAGAAGAGCCTTCGCCAGTTCTTCCAGCCCCTTTTCTCTGGCAATCATGCCTCTGGTTCTCCGCTTTGGCTTATAGGGAAGGTACAGATCCTCCAGACGAACGGAGGTATCTGCGGCCAGGATTTCCTTTTTCAATTCCTCTGTTAACTTTCCCTGCTCCAAAACACTATGGAGAATACTTTCTCTTCGCTCCTCCAGCTTCCGAAGATATTGCAGTTTTTCCTCCAGATTTCGAAGCTCTTCATCATTTAAACCGGAGGTCAGCTCCTTACGATAGCGGGCAATAAAGGGGACGGTGTTTCCTTCATCCAAAAGCTGTACCGCTGCCTCTACCTGTTTTTTCTTTAAGGACAAATCCTCGCTGATTTTCTGAATAATATCCATTTTTTTGCTCTTCTCCTTTTTTTGATTTCTTCCTTGTAGGATGCTGTCATATACTTGAAAAACGCATTTCTTTTATTAAGGAAGAAATAGCTTTTTTATGTTCCAAAACTGCTTCAAAAAGTCTGCCTAAGTATACAATAGCTTTGTTTTTTCCGAAAGAGAATCGCCGAGATTTTCCTGAAGTAGCCTGGAATCGCCGAGATTTTCCCGAAGAAGCCTGGAATTGCTGAGATTTTTCCGAAGAAACGAGTGTTTTCCAAGATAAACCTATTCCGGGCTTTTTCCTGTGTACGATAGAAAAAACCCGTGCACAGCGTTATACTATAAAAGAAAACTGTTCACAGCGTTATCCTGAAAAAGAAAATTAATCACAGTTTTATACTGTAAGGAAAACTAATCACAGTGATATACTGGAAAGGAAAACGATTTACAGCGTTACGCGAAAAGACAAGTTGAGTTTAAGTGAAGAGAAAGGAGATTCTATGGAGTTTCGTAAAATCGGAGAGGACTATGTGGTACGTTTAGACAGGGGAGAGGAAGTGATGGAATGCCTGACAAGCCTTTGTGAGAAGGAAGGCATTGCCTTGGCAAGTATTTCCGGTATCGGTGCTTCCGATTGTATGGAAGTGGGACTTTATAATGTGCACGAGAAGAAATACTATCCCAAGGAGTTTACCGGGGAAATGGAGATCACTTCCCTCCTTGGCTCTGTAACGGAAAAGGACGGAAAGCCCTATTTGCACATACATGCCAATGCCTGTGATGAAGAGCTTCGTGGCATTGGAGGACATTTGAAAAAATGCAGAATCTCCGGAACGGGAGAAATCTTCCTGCATACCCTTCCCGGCAAGGTGGGAAGACAGGAAGATTTAAAGGGGCAGACCGGGCTGAATGTTTTTGCCTTTGAATAAACCGTTCCGGCTTGACATTCGGAAAGAACAGCTCTTGGATAAAGTTTCGGAAAATGTCTTGCCATGCCAAGACTCGATTTACTGTATCGGAAGAAAAACAGTCTGAAATGCTGTTAGAATTGACTAACCTCGTGCTTTTATGGGAAACTCCTTAAGAGCAGTGAGGGAGTAGCATACGCGAAAGCGCAACAAGTCAACATACTGGCGGGAAGCCTGGCTTGTTTTAAAATGCGAGACTCATGTATAACGCAAGCTATACATGGAGTCTGTCATAGGATTTTTAAGGTATAGCGAGCAATCGTTATACCTTTTTGTTTTTTAGAAAGTACCGCTAATGTATCGCGGGGAATCTCATTTTTCCTGCGGGTTAGCGCTGAAGTGCGGGAGTTTTCGTTGTGTAGGAGTAGTGTAGAAGAATCACAGGAACAGGATTCGACTTGGGCTTAGAATCAGAAATCAAAAGTCAGGAGCGTTATGAAGTTTATTATCAACAGTTTTTTATTGGGAGCAGGTCTTGCCATGGATGCGGTTACGGTTTCCATGGCAAACGGTCTTGCGGAAAAAGGAATGCAGGAAAAGAAGAGGTGGTCTATTGCGGGAGTATATGGCTTCTTCCAGTTTTTGATGCCCCTTTTGGGTTGGATTATGGTACATTGTTTGTTACAGTATTTTCATAAGCTGGAAAGTCTGATTCCCTGGATTTCTCTAGGACTCCTGCTTTATATCGGCGGGAAAATGCTGATTGCCGGAATACAAAAGAAGGAGGAAGAGGCGGAATCTATTCTGACAAAAAGGGATTTACTGCTTCAGGGAATCGCCACCTCTATAGATGCTCTCTCTCTGGGCTTTACCATCGCCCATTTTACTTTGATGGAGGCGGTTCTGGCTTCTTTGATTATCGGAGTGGAAACCCTCATTCTTTGCTACTTTGCCATCGGTATCGGGAAAAAATGCGGAACGATCCTTTCCAATAAGGCGGAAATTTTAGGGGGCGTGATTTTGATTTTGATTGGATTGGAAATATTTTTCTTTTAAGATACGGACTTGGGAATCGTAAGCCCATGATGAATTGTAAGAAGGAAAATGGGGAATAAAACAGGAAATAAACAGGAAATAAAATAGGGAAGACAACAGGAAATAAAAAAGAAAATACAAAAGAAAATACAAAAGAAATTAAAATAGGAAATGATGGAATAAAGAAGAGGTTGCTGAAATGGAAGAAGCGAAGATCAAAAAGAAAAGACAGTTTAGCGGAGGGGAGGACCCCTTTGCAAAAGCGCTTCTTTCTTGGTATGACGAAAACAGGCGGATTCTTCCCTGGCGTGAAGAGCCGGGAGCCTATCACACCTGGCTTTCCGAAATTATGTTACAGCAGACCCGAGTGGAGGCAGTAAAGGGCTATTATGTCCGCTTTTTATCGGCACTTCCGGAAATTTCGGATCTTGCGAATGCAGAGGAGGAAAAGGTTTTAAAGCTTTGGGAGGGATTGGGCTATTATTCCCGGGCGAGAAACCTCCAAAAGGCGGCGCAGAAGATTATGACGGAATATGCCGGGGAGATGCCGAAAACTTTTCAGGAATTAAAGAAGCTTCCCGGTATCGGAGACTATACTGCAGCGGCCATTGCCTCCATTGTTTATAAGGAAGAGATTCCTGCCCTGGATGGAAATCTGCTTAGGATTTTTTCCCGTTTAACAAGTTATCCCAAGGTGGTTTTGGAGCCGGAGGGAAAGAAGCTGGCCTTTTCTTTTTTTCAGGAGAAAATGAGGGGTATTGACCCGGGGGATTTTAATCAGGCTTTAATGGATCTTGGCTCCGGAGTTTGTCTTCCCAAGGGGGAGATTGGCTGTAAGTCCTGTCCTTTGGAAGATTTTTGCAGTAGTTCCAAGGCAGGAAATCCTTCGGATTTTCCTAAGCTTCCGGAAAAGAAGAAGAGAAAAGTGGAGCAGTACAGCATTTTCCTGATAAGGCATCAGGAGG
The DNA here is from genome assembly GCA_938022235.1 of Oribacterium parvum. Taxonomy (GTDB): domain Bacteria; phylum Bacillota; class Clostridia; order Lachnospirales; family Lachnospiraceae; genus Oribacterium; species Oribacterium parvum_A. The sequence continues at coordinate 3,820 of CALIEL010000204.1, read as the reverse complement.
AGCTAATGCTGAAAAAACGGGAAAATAAAGGCCTTTTGGCAGGACTTTATGAGTTTTATAAGCTGGAAGGCCATTGCTCGGAAAAGGAAGCCTTGGAAGCGGTGGAAAGCTTAGGGTTACGTCCCATACGGATTAAAGCTTTAGGTGAGGCGAAACACATTTTCACCCATAAGGAGTGGGAAATGTTAGGCTATGAGGTCTATTGCGGAGACTTTCAGGGAGAAGGACAGAAAGATGGACAACAAGAAGGAAAGAAAGAAGAAAATTCCGTCATTTTAAGAGAAAGTTTAATCCCGGAGGAGAGCAGCAAAACTAAGAAGACAGTGGCTAAAAAAGCAAGAGCTAAGAAGCTTTGGGAAAAACAGGGCTATCGCTTCTATAGTAAGGAAGAAATTCAGGGAGAACTCAGCATTCCTTCGGCATTTGCCTACTACAAGCAGTTTTTATAAAATCAACAGAATAAAATTTAATTCGGAGTAAGAAATTACGTAGTTAATTTATGCTATGATTAAGCAGTATTTTAGATATAGGAGAGACAAGATGACCGGTCTAAGATTAAGGAAATAGCACTATGCATTCAGAAGAAAAGAAAGGAGGGAAGAGTGAAAAAGTACATGGAGCTTTACCGGGAAATGCGGCAGGATATTGTGGAAGGTCGCTACGGCTTCTCGGAACGCCTTCCCTCCAAGCGCTATCTTTCCGAGGAACGGGGCATTTCCCTGATTACGGTGGAACATGCGCTGGCACTTTTGGAGGAGGAAGGGTATATTGAGGGGAAGGAACGAAGCGGTTACTTTGTTTCCTACCAGGAGGGAGATGTTTTTCCTGTTACCGATAAGGAAGAGAAAGCCGGTTTTATCGATTTTTTTAAGAGGAAAACGGCTGTTTCCCGGGAGCAAATGTCCTATCCCACCATTGCCAAAGTGGTGCGGAGAGCCATGAGCAAGTATCAGGAGGAGATTCTGGAAGCCTCCGAAATGCAGGGGAAGTTTTTTTTAAGAAGGGCACTGAAGGAATATTTGCGAAGAGGACGGGGAATTTTTGTGGAGGAAGAGCAAATGATTCTGGGCGCCGGTGCAGAGAATCTCTATGCTCTCCTTGCACAAATTCTGGGAGAAGAAAAGCGCTTTGCAGTGGAATCGCCCTCTTATGATAAGATGCAAAGGATTTATGAAAGCCATGGCATTCAGCTGGAACTCCTTCCCATGGGAAAGAACGGCATTGAAAGCGCCGCTTTGCAAAAGGCGGAAGCCAAGGTTCTTCATGTGACGCCCTTCCATAGCTATCCTACAGGAATCACGGCGGATGCGTCCAAAAGGCGGGAATATCTGGACTTTGCCCATAGAAACGGGGCGGTTATTATTGAGGATGATTATGATTCCGAGTTTTCTCCCCTGGGAAAGCCGGAGGATTGTCTCTTTTCCATGGAAGCCGGGGAAAATGTCTTTTACATGAACAGCTTTTCCAAAACCATCGGCCCGGCCTTTCGTATGGCATATCTTTTGCTGCCGAAGAAAAACTTGAAAGAAAATCTGGAGAAAATCTCCTTTTACTCCTGTTCCGTGCCGGTGCTGGAGCAGTGCATCCTTACGGAGCTTTTGGAAAGCGGAGAGTTTGAACGACATATCAATAGAGTGAGAAGAAGCAGAAGGATAAGAAAAAATATTACAAAAAAGGATTTAGGGTGAAAAAATGGGAAAGCATGGACTTTTGTTACGGATATTGAAACAGTATCATATCGAATGGATATGGTATCTCAGTAAGGAAATGAGTTATCTTATCTTTTTTGCGGCAGGCATTTTTGCCATAGACCAGCTTTTTAAACATGCCATAGACGAAGAGCCGAAGGAAAATTTCCCCAGAGATTTACCCGGCTCCAAAGGTCTTGTGCAGATACGAAGAGCCCATAATCCGGGATTTTCCATGGGAAGACTTGAAAAGTATCCGAAGCTGGTAAAGACCTTGTCCTTGCTGGCTACCCTTTTCCTGATTTTTGCGCTGCCCTATATGAGTATTCTTCTGGGGGACGGTTTCTTTTTACAAAAATGGGGTACCGCCATGGTCATCGGCGGAGCTTCCTCCAATACCTATGATCGTCTGATTAAGGGAAAGGTAACGGATTATATCAATGTTCGCGTTTCCTTTTTGAAAAATGCCATTATTAACATAGGGGATATTGCCATTTATTTTGGCGGTATGATTTACGGAATCGGAGTGATTTTCGACCTTTTAAAAAATAAATAGAATTTTGCATAAAAATATAGAACTAAATTGTACGAAAAGAAAAGCATAAATAATAGTGGAATAAATTTCTTTTTTAAAAATAATAGTAGAAAAAACCTAATCATTTTGTTAAAATGGGGAAACAGCAGGAGAAAATCCATGAGTTTTTGACAAAATTTATGGTTTCACGAGGGAGGAAGATATGAATACTATGTTTATGCTGGTGCCCGTATTGGGCGTATTGGGTCTTTTGTTCGCTTTTTTTCAGGCACAGAAGATTCAGAAGGAAGATTCCGGTAACGAGAGGATGAAGGAAATTGCCCATGCGATTGCAGAGGGTGCGCAGGCCTTTCTCTTCGCGGAATACAAGATTCTTCTTTTTTTTGTTTGCAGCCTTTTCCTTTGCATCGGTTTAGGAACAAGAAGCTGGCTTAGCGGAGCGGCTTTTGTCTTCGGTGCTTTGCTTTCCACATTGGCAGGATATTTCGGAATGCGTTCCGCAACCGCAGCCAATGTTCGTACAGCAGAGGCGGCAAGACAGTCCGGAATGAAGAAGGCTTTATCCATTGCTTTTTCCGGCGGTTCCGTAATGGGAATGTCCGTGGCAGGCTTCGGTATTTTCGGTTTGGGACTTTTCTATTACTTCACGAAGGACGTAGGTGTGCTTTCCGGATTCTCCCTGGGAGCTTCCAGCATTGCCCTTTTCGCCCGTGTAGGTGGAGGAATCTATACCAAGGCAGCCGACGTTGGAGAAGACCTTGTAGGTAAGGTTGAGGCGGGAATCCCTGAGGATGACCCCAGAAACCCTGCGGTTATTGCGGACAATGTAGGAGATAACGTAGGTGATGTTGCCGGAATGGGCGCTGACCTTTTCGAGTCCTATGTAGGTGCTTTGGTTTCTGCTATGACTTTAGGTGCACTGGCTTTTCAGGATAAGGGAATTGCCTTTCCTCTGCTTCTTGCAGGATTATCCTTACTGGCTTGTATCTTAGGAAGCTTTTCCGTAGTTATGATTGGTGGAGAGGATCCCAGTAAGGTATTAAAGACTGCCAGCTACTCTGCTGCAGTGGCAGTTATTGTTTTTGCTTTTGGACTTTCCAATTATTTCTTCGGAGATTTCCATGCGGCTTTGGCTGTTACAGCAGGATTGATTGCAGGATTATGCATCGGTGCCATTACCGAGTATTACACATCCTCCAGCTATGCTCCTGTAAAAGAAATTGCGAAGCAGTCTGAAACCGGATCCGCTACCAATATCATTTCCGGTATGGCTATCGGAATGCGCTCTACAGCTATTCCTATTTTGTTGATTTCCGTAGCAATTTTTGTATCCTTCAGTCTTTTAGGACTTTACGGTATTGCTTTATCCGCTGTGGGTATGCTTTCCACAACAGCAATCACCGTTGCGGTAGATGCTTACGGCCCCATCGCGGACAATGCCGGCGGTATTGCGGAGATGGCAGGTCTGGAAGAAGGTGTTCGTAAGATTACCGACCAGCTGGATGCTGTAGGAAATACAACAGCAGCTATGGGTAAGGGATTTGCAATCGGTTCCGCAGCCTTAACAGCCCTTGCATTATTTGCATCCTATGCGGAA
>CALIEL010000203.1 GCA_938022235.1 Oribacterium parvum | reverse complement strand
CCCTTGCCACGAATAGCATCTAAAACAAAGCAAGCTTTCTGTACAGACACTCTAGCATAAGAAAGCTTAGCGGAAGGTCTTTTATCTTTATTTGCATTTCTCTCTCTTTTAATCTGAGATCTATGACCTTTTGACATTTTTCATGTCCTCCTTTCTCTATGCAGATTATCCTCTTCTTTCGTCGCCGTTACCGTGATGTCCGCGGTAAGTTCTTGTTGCAACGAATTCTCCCAGCTTGTGTCCTACCATGTCCTCTGTAACGTATACAGGTACATGCTTTCTTCCGTCATGAACCGCAATGGTGTGTCCAACAAATGACGGGAAGATTGTGGAACGACGAGACCAGGTTTTCACAACTGTCTTTTGATTCTGTGCATTCAGTGCATCTACAGCCTTTAAAAGACTCTGATCTGCAAATGGTCCTTTTTTAATAGAACGTGCCATTTTTCTTTCTCCTCCTCAATTATTTGATGGCTCTACCATCACGTCTTCTTACGATAAGCTTATTGGAAAGCTTCTTCTTGTTTCTGGTCTTCAAACCAAGTGCAGGCTTACCCCAAGGTGTGCTAGGTCCGCTCCGTCCGATAGGAGCTCTACCTTCTCCACCTCCGTGTGGGTGGTCGTTAGGGTTCATAACAGATCCGCGAACTGTCGGGCGGATACCCATGTGACGCTTTCTTCCCGCCTTACCAAGATTGATGAGGTTGTGGTCTCCGTTACCTACTACACCGATGGTTGCACGGCACTCGATAGGAACCATTCTCATTTCTCCGGAAGGAAGTCTTAAGGTTGCATACTTTCCTTCTCTTGCCATAAGCTGTGCTGCATTTCCTGCGGAACGAACCAGCTGTGCTCCCTTACCGGGCTTTAACTCGATAGCATGAATTTCGGAACCTACAGGGATAGCGGACAATGGTAAGCAGTTTCCTACTCTTGCCTCTGCCTCTGCTCCGGACATAACCTTCATCCCGTCAGTCAAACCGTTAGGTGCAAGGATGTATGCCTTGGATCCGTCTGCATAAGAGAGAAGTGCGATGTTTGCGGAACGGTTTGGATCGTACTCGATACCTACAACAGTTGCCACAATGCCGTCCTTACTGTTTCTCTTAAAGTCGATAATTCTGTACTTCTGCTTATTTCCACCACCGTGGTGACGAACAGTGATCTTACCCTGGTTATTTCTACCGGCAGTCTTTTTATTCTTAGCCAAAAGAGATTTTTCCGGTGTCTTCTTGGTAACTTCCGCGAAGTCGGAACCGGTCATATTTCTTCTGGACGGTGTATAAGCTTTATATGTCTTAATACCCATTTTCCTTTTTCTCCTTCTTTCTGCGTATAATTGAGAAATTTTTTCACGCAGTTCTTAGCATTTTACAGTGCGCTGAAAATCTCGATTTCTTTAGACTCAGCAGTCAATGTAACGATTGCCTTCTTAGTCTTAGCTGTCTTTCCGAATACCATTCCTCTTCTCTTCTTCTTTCCGTCAAGGTTCATGGTGTTAACAGCCTTTACCTTTGTTCCTTCGAACATCTTCTCTACAGCTTCTCTGATCTGAATCTTGTTAGCTTCAGGATTTACCAGGAAGGTGTACTTTTTCTCGCTCATGTCTGCCATGGACTTCTCAGTCACAACAGGGCGAAGAATCACATCGAAATATTGTAAGTTAGCCATTATGCGTATACCTCCTCAAGTTTTAAAAGAGCCGCCTTTGTAGCTAATACAGTGCCGTACTTCAAAACATCGTAAACGTTTAACTCGTTAACCTGAGCTGTCTTTACATTCTGAATATTTCTTGCAGAAAGCACAGTATTCTGATCATTCTGATCCAGAAGAACGAAAGCCTTGTTTACCTTGAAAGCGTCCAACATGCTCTGGAAGTTCTTGGTCTTGATCTCGTCGAAACGAATCTCATCCAATACAATAAGCTTGTTCTCTGCTACTGCGTTAGACAGTGCAGACTTTAACGCTGCTCTCTTTTCCTTCTTGTTCATGCCGGTGGTGTAATCTCTTGGAGTCGGGGCAAATACTACTCCGCCGCCCTTCCACTGCGGGGCACGAATGGAACCTTGTCTTGCATGACCTGTTCCCTTTTGTCTCCAAGGCTTTCTTCCGCCTCCGGAAACCTCTGCACGAGTAAGGGCTTTCTGTGTTCCCTGACGCTTGTTAGCAAGCTGTGCAACTACTGCGAGGTGTAATAAGTGCTCGTGAACCGGTGCTGCGAAAATCGCATCATTCAGATCCATCTTGCCAACTTCCTTACCCTGCATATTAAATACAGATACGTTAGCCATTAGTATGTTCCTCCTTCCTTCTCGTCTTAGGACTTAACAGCTTCTTTGATGGTTACAAGAGCCTTCTTTGGTCCCGGAACCGCACCCTTAACCAGGATTAATCCCTGTTCTGCATCAACCTTCACTACAGTAAGGTTCTGAGTAGTAACCTTTACCGCACCCATGTGAGAGGGCATTCCCTTACCGGGAAGTACTCTGGATGGTGTTGCAGATGTACCGTTAGATCCCTGATGACGATGGAACTTAGAACCGTGGGTCATTGGTCCTCTGTGCTGTCCATATTTCTTAATAGCAGATGCAAATCCCTTACCCTTGGAAGTAGCACTTACGTCTACCTTATCTCCCTCAGCAAAGATATCTGCCTTAATCTCATCTTTAACCTTATACTCTTCTGCATTCTCAAAACGGAATTCTCTTAAGAATCTCTTGTAAGAAACGCCGGCCTTGTCGAACTGTCCCTTAAGAGGCTTGTTCACCAGCTTCTCTCTCTTCTCTAAAAATCCCACCTGAACTGCCTTGTAACCGTCGTTCTCAAGGGTCTTTACCTGAGTAACCACACAGGGACCTGCTTGAAGTACAGTTACTGGAATCAACACGCCGTTTTCATCCCAAATTTGTGTCATTCCTACTTTTGTTGCCAAAATAGCTTTCTTCATCTGTTCTCCTTTCTACAGCGGAACCTCATCGGTTCATACTAGAATTATTTGTTTTTCATCTTGATGTCTACGAATACACCTGCAGGCATCTCGAGTCTCTGAAGACTGTCCATGGTCTTCTGATTCGGATTGATGACATCAATCAGTCTCTTGTGTGTTCTCTGCTCGAACTGTTCACGAGAGTCCTTGTACTTGTGTACCGCACGAAGGATGGTCACAACTTCCCTCTTCGTCGGAAGTGGTACAGGGCCGGAAACCTGAGAACCGGTCTTCTTGCAGTTCTCTACGATTTTTGCGGCGGATTCGTCCACAAGGCCGTGCTCGTAAGCCTTGAGGGTGATTCTCATTACTTGACTTGCCATAAAAAAAGTCGCCTCCTATCGGGTTATTGACGATAAGTTGGTGACTGTACACGTTTCCGCGCGTATCTTATAAAAATACACACGCCGCACCCGCTGCTTGGTGCTTAGATTGTAGTACAGTGACCTGCCGTCAGTTTCAAAACTTGACATTCGCTCCAGAAAGCTCTCTGTAGAAACTTATACATTACTGCTTTCATTTCTATAGTAATCTTTTCCTTCAACGCTATCATGCCACAGCCGTACTAAAATACCATATCCCCGGCCGGAAAGCAAGATTTATCCCGCTTTTTTTGCACAAAATCAAAAACATAAGCAAAACAACTTATCACCAAGAATCCTTGTTTCCGGATTCAATTCCACGCCACCGTGCGTGTCGCATAAGTATAATAGAAAAAAGAAGCCTTGTAAAGACTTCTTTCTCTCGGATTATGAAAAGTTTAGATTTGCTTGATATCGGAAAAACTGTTTTTGCTCTGCCATCGGCTGTAATCAGGAATCCGCCTCTGCCGATATTTTCGTCAAAAAATTATCCGTATAGTCCTGGGTGCCATCCGGCTCGATCCACATGGCTTCCACATCCGTTCCGCCATCCTGAAACTTCTTCAGAAGCGCCTTTCCTTCTTCCACATCCAGAATAAAAAGAGCTGTAGAAAGTCCATCTGCAAGGCCGGAATCCTTGGTTAAAATACTTACGGAACGATGGCAGTCGGCAGGCATCCTTGTTCTCGGGTCTACAATGTGAGCATAGCGCTTACCGTTTACCACATAAAAACGCTCATAATCTCCGCTGGTTACCAAAGAAGTATCTTCAATTTCCCCGGCCACCGCAAACTGCTCCGTATCCTGTCCATCCACATAAAAGGGATTTTCCACGGGGCAAACCCAGCGTTTTCCGTCTCCCCTTTTTCCGATAGCCCTGAGGTTTCCGCCAATATTCAGTAAATAATGCTTAGCACCGGCTTCTTCCAGAAGCTCTGCGGCCCTTTC
>CALIEL010000202.1 GCA_938022235.1 Oribacterium parvum | reverse complement strand
CGGTTGTTGTTAATAGTAAGAACCTGCACTCCCTCTTCTCTGAAGAGCCACTTGGAGCCAGTAGTAAAGTCGGACAGGCGAGAACCGATAGCCAGCACCGTATCCGCTTCTTTAGCAATACGGTTTGCCGCCAAGGTTCCGGTAACACCGATTCCTCCTAAGCAGTAAGGATCAGAGGACTTACAAGCACTCTTTCCGGCCTGTGTCTCTCCGAAAGGAATATTGAATTCCTTACAGAAGGCTTCCACAGCCTCCCCGGCCTCACTGTATTTTACGCCTCCACCTACAACGATCAGAGGTTTCTTGCTCTTAGAAAGGGCATCTGCCAAATCCTGCACTTCTTCCTTCGCCGCAGATACTCTGCTGATTCTGTGTACTCTCTTTTGGAAGAAATACTCCGGATAATCGTATGCCTCTCCTTCCACATCCTGGCAGAGACCGATAGCCACCGCTCCGCATTCGGAAGGATCGGTAAGAACTCTCATGGCCTGAATCAGGGCAGACATAATCATTTCCGGTCTGGTAATTCTGTCCCAGTATTTGCAAAGTGGCTTAAACGCGTCATTGGTGGTTACCGCAAGACTGCCTAAGTTCTCCAACTGCTGTAAAACCGGATCCGGCTGTCTGGAAGCAAAGGTATCCGCCGGGAAAAGTAACAATGGAATATTGTTCACTGTTGCTGTAGCTGCTGCCACCAGCATATTTGCAGAACCGGGGCCTACTGAAGAAGTACAAGGAATAATTTTTCTCCGATTATGCTGCTTAGCAAAGGCGATAGCCGCATGGCACATTCCCTGCTCATTTCTTCCCTGCATTACATGGAGACTTCCGGGATTCTCGTCCAAAGCCTGACCGATTCCTAAGGCAATTCCATGACCGAAGATGGTGAAAAAGCCCTCTACAAACTTGGTCTCTTTTCCGTCAAAACACACATACTGCTGATCCAAAAACTTTACAATGGCCTGAGCCACCGTTAAACGAATTGTCTTCTCCATATTCCACTCCTATACTCTGGCAATCATCTCTCCGTACTGTTCTTTTTCTTCCTTAATGAAGGCCTGAAGCTCTTCTGTTGTGGGAAGATCTACGGAACAGTTGTTGGAGCGAACCATCATTGCCGCCTCTGCAGAACCGTTTTCCAAACAAACAATCATCTCTTCTCCCTTAAATAAAGAAGATAAAAATGCTGCATTGTAGCCGTCTCCACCGCCGAAGCCCTTTCTGGCCTCTACCGGGAATGGCTTAATGCTGTAGGCTTTTCCGTCCTTGGTATAGGCTGTAGAGCCCTTCATACCATGCTTGATAACCAAAATCGTGGCGTTTTGAGAGAACCAGTACTTTGCACTTTCCTCATCACTCATGCCCTTTTGGATGAACTGCTCTGTTAAGTCAAATTCCTCTCTGGAGCCGATAATCAAGTCCGCTTCCTTCGCCACCTGTGCATAATAGATGCCGATTTCATCCTGATTCTTCCAGTTATAAGCACGGTAGTCGATATCGAAAATGAGCTTTACGCCATTTTTCTTTGCCAGCATCACAGCCTTTAAGGCTGCCTCTCTGGAGGGGCTCTCCGCCAGCGCGGTTCCGGAAATCAGAATCGCCTTTGCCTTCTTGATATATTCCTCATCAATATGCTCTACGGAAAGAGATAGATCCGCCGCCTGGTTTCTATACATCAGGATGGAGCTTTCCGACTTGGAACGCATCTCGGTAAAGGTAAGTCCAAGCTTCTCTCCCTGCTGTGCCCGAACAATGTGACTGGTATCCACGCCCTTTTCGGAAAGGAAGTTAATCACGAAGTCTCCAAACTGGTCATCGGATACACAGGAGAAAAACCCTGCCTTTAAGCCATGCTTCTGTACTCCCAAAGCGGAGTTGGCAGGACTGCCTCCTACAAACATTTCAAAGAAATGCACCTGTTCCAAGGGCTTAAACTCTTCTTTTACTTCCTTGGAGTATGCCGGATTAAAATCAATGGCTACTCTTCCTAAAAAGATAATATCCAATTCTTTACTCTGATCTAATGAAAACAGTTCCATTTTTTCTCCTCCGAAAATCCTATTCTTTTCCCGCAAACACCAGAATATGGTGTTGTGCCGTCTTTTCTACTTCCTCAACTGCTCTTTTACTCATCTTATAGAAGTCTCCCTTGGGATTCTCCTCACAATATTCTTTACAGGCCTTTACCACTGCCGCAGCCAGCGCTGTTGCAATGTTTATTTTCTGAATGCCCAGGTGGCTGGCTCTTTGGAAGTCCTCATCAGAAATTCCTGAGCCTCCGTGAAGTACTAAAAATTGTTCCGGCAATGCCTGATGAATTTCTTCTAAAATATCAAATCGAAGCTTCGGTTCCCCGTCATAGTTACCGTGCTTATTTCCAATGGCAATGGCTAAAGCTGTAACGCCCGTCTCTTGACAAAATCGAAGGGCATCTTCCTTCTTGGTATAGGCCACGCCGTGATCCACACCTCCGCCTTCTCCCTTTCCTACTAATCCAAGTTCCGCTTCCACATCCGCATCATAGTTTTTCGCCATTTCAATTACTTTTTTGGTATTAGCGATATTTTCCTCTATCGGAAGGAGAGAGCCGTCATACATGACGGAAGTGAATCCCATCTGAAGAGCCTTCTCAATGGTTTCAAAGGTCAAACCGTGATCCAAATGCACTGCAATATCAATAGAAGAATTCTTCGCTGCTGAAAGCATCATGGGCCCCATCAGTTCCAGCGGTGCTGTTCCGAATCTTGCCTCTGCCAGCTGCAAAATCACAGGAATCTTTAGTTCCTCAACAGCGGCCATAACTCCCATCAGACTTTCCATACTGTAAACACTCAGGGAGGCACAGGCTCTGTTCTCTTTTCTTGCATTTTCCAGCAACTTACTCATCTTTACCAGTGGCATTTGATTTTCCCCCTTAACTATCTAATACTTTCTCATTAATTATGAAAAATATTATCAATTCATTGCTTTTATGTCAATACAATTTGCAAATTATGGTTAATTTCTACCTATTCATGGGTAAGTTTTTGTAAAATTCAACAGATAAGCTTTGGGGATTTCATAAAATTTATAAGTTAACATAAAAAGAGACTTACTCATCCTGTTTTTTTAAGTAAAAAGCAGAATGAAAAGTCCCTTTTGGATAAAATCTAATTAATAAAGAAGCTTCACATGATTTTTCCCCAGCATCTCCACATAATCCTCCGGTGGACAGGTATCTGTAATCAGACAGTCAAAGTCCTGAAAATCCCCAAAGGTATAAAGAGCCGTTTTCCCGAATTTCGAATGATCCACCATCAGATTCTTGATTCTGGAGCGTTCCAAAACCTCTTTTTTAATATTGTATTCATATGCAGAGGCGTTTGTCATACCCTTCTGCAAAGATACTCCGGTAGCAGCCATAAAGGCCTGATCGATATTGTAAATCCGAAGCTGTTCCACCGTTTCCAATCCTACAAAGGACATGGTTTCCCGTCTAAGACTCCCCGGCAGCATTAGGAGCTGTAGCCCGGGATAATCCTTCGCCATGTAAGCCACTCTCAAGCTGTTGGTGATAATCATGCAGGAAACATGACCAATGTACTTTACCAGATTCACACAGGAGCTTCCGGTATCGATAAAGATGGTATCTCCCTCCTTCACCAGTTCCCCGGCCGATTTACAAATCTTTTCTTTCTCTTCCTTATGGCTTATATTTCTTTCGGAAAATGCGGACAGCTCCACCTGTTTCCCGGCATTTTCCTTAGCTTTTACTCCGCCATAAACCTTTTTTATATTTCCTCTTAATAGTAATTCTTCAATGTCTCTTCGTACTGTATTTTTGGAAATCTGGTATTTTTCGCAAAGTTCGTCTAAGCTGCTGTCCTTCTGCGACAAAATATATTCTTCCATATCATCCAAACGTTTATCCCTCATGCTTTTCCTCCATCTCGACCTTTCTCTCCTTCATTCCCCTTATTATACATATTCCCTCTTCTTTTTCATGCATTTTTTTGGTAAATTTCAAGTTACTCCTTGACATATACCATAGATATGCTAACATTATACTCAACATTTACCCATTTTTCAAGAATGTTTACAAAGGAGGAGTAACATGGGAGTAAAAAGAATGAACTATTGCATCAACGGTGAGTGGGTTCCCTCTAAGACGGATAAATATATGCCTATTACGGATTCCAGCACCGGCGAAGTGATTGCTGAGGTACCAAGCTGTACTAAGGAAGAGGTTTTGGCTGCAATTGCCTCTGCCCAGGAAGCTTTTCCTGCTTGGAGCGCATTGTCTATTTCCAAGAGAACCCAGTATATGTTTACTTGGAGAGATGTTCTGATTAAGCATAAGGAGGAGTTATCTCAGCTTTGTGCCAAGGAGCTTGGAAAGACCATCGGTGAGGCAAGAGGAGATGTACAGAAGGCTATTGAGCCTACAGAGCTGGCTTGTGCCATTCCTGATCTTCTTCAGGGCGAAACCTCTATGAATGTAACCACCGGATATGACACCGCTACTTACAAAGCACCTCTTGGTGTAGTTGCCGGCATTGTTCCCATGAACTTCCCTGCTATGATTCCTTGGGGTTGGATGGTTCCTGTGGCTATTGCTACCGGAAATACCGTTGTTTTGAAGGCTAACAGCCAGACTCCCCTTACTTCCATGAGAATGTTAGAGCTTTTCTACGAAGAAGCACATTTCCCAAAGGGTGTTGTAAACCTGGTAACCTGCGGAAGACAAGAAGCGGATATCCTTTTAAAGGATGAGCGTATTAAGGCCGTTACCTTCGTAGGAACCACCAAGGTTGGTAAGGAAGTATATTCTGTTGCTGCAGCTCACGGAAAGCGTGTTCAGTCTCAGACAGAGGCAAAGAACCATGCTCTTCTCTTAGAGGATGCTGACTTAGAGAGTGCAACCAATGCAATTGTCAACTCTACCTACGGATGTGCGGGAATGCGTTGTATGGCTCTTCCTGTAATTGTAGTTCAGGATAGCATTGCCGATAAGTTTGTAGCTCTCTTAAATCAGAAGGCACAGGCTATGAAGATTGGTGCCGCTTATGATGAGGATACCAAGTTAGGACCTGTTGTTTCCGCAAAGCATAAGGAAAGCGTATTGAACTGGATTCAGAAGGGTATTGATGAAGGTGCTGAGCTTGTATTGGATGGTAGAGACGTGAAGGTTCCCGGCTTAGAGAACGGATTCTTCGTTGGACCAACCATCTTCGACCATGTTACTAAGGATATGAGCATCGGTGATTGCGAAATCTTTGGACCGGTTACTTGTATCAAGAGAGTGAAGAACTATGAAGAGGGTATCGCTATCATGAATGCAAATCCCTTTGCTAACGGTTCTGCAATCTTCACCCATAGCGGCTACT
>CALIEL010000201.1 GCA_938022235.1 Oribacterium parvum | reverse complement strand
ATTTTTGTTGAGAAAGAGTGGGGAGGAAGCTATGGGAAAGAGACCAAGAATCAAATTAACGGTTACCGACAGAAGAGGCAAGATGGGCTGTCATAGAGGGCACCATATAGGACAGACCTTTGACTTCGATACGGAGCGTGGCGAGCTTTGTCCCATGGCCATGCACTGTGCCTTTCCTTATATTGATATATTACGCTATGGCGGAAAGATTCCCGGACAAGAAGAAGGAACAGCAGAGTTTTGCTGTTCCGATGCAGATACCATTATGGTATTTAAGGCAGAAATTGTAGAGGACGAGGGGGTTTAGAAGACAAAGCCGTACTTATGGAGAAGCTTCTTTGCCATTTCACAATCCTCTCCGGTGTAGAAGGAGATTTGCAGAGCTCCTTCTCCTTTTTCACGGTTATGATTGATGCCGAGATTTCGGATGCTGACCATGTTGGAAGCCAGAATGGTGGAAATAATGGAAATGGCGCCCGGATGATCCTGCACATGAAGAGAAATCGCATATTCGCTATGAATCAGTCCCTGGGCGGAGCTGTCCATGGAATTCCGGTATTCTCCGGATTCCCGGAAGAGCTCCGCAATACTCTGGGGCTCTTCTTTTTGTATAGAAGCTTTGATTTCCTCCAGTAAATCTTGGTAATGGTCAATCATTTGAAGAATCGGTTCCTTATTACTGAGGCAGATTTGCTGCCACATAGTCGGAGAAGAAGAGGCGATACGGCTAATGTCTTTAAAGCCGCCGGCGGCAAGTTTTTTCATCGTTCCCTTCTCATCCTCTTCCTTTAAAAGCTTCACAAGGCTTGCGGCAATCAGGTGGGGAAGATGGCTCACACAGGCCACGGATTTATCATGCTCCTCCGGATTCATCACAAAGGGAATGCTGCCAATGGAGGAGAGAAAGCTTTTCATTTTCTCGATAGACTCTGTAGGAAAGCCCTGCCCGGGAGTCAGGAGATAATAAGCATTTTCCAAAAGAAGAGAGTCGGAGGCTTTGTATCCGGAAGACTCCGAACCTGCCATAGGGTGTCCACCGCAGAATCTTGCAGAAAGGCCTAAAGCTTCCGCTTCTTCCATAATGGAGCGTTTGGTGGAACCCACGTCAGTCAGCAGGGTATGAGAAGGAAGCTTAGGTGCCAGCTCTCGTAAGAATTTTCGATTCCATTCTACCGGAGTGCATAAAAAAAGAAGCTCCGTATCCGAAGGAATTTCTTCAATACTTTGCAGTCCTTTTTCTATAATTCCTTCCGAAATAGCCATCTCTACGGAATGTTGATCCCTCTCCAGTACGGAAATCTTGGCCTTAGGATAGGTTTTTTTGATGGCTTTCGCAATGGATCCCCCGATCAAACCCAAGCCAATAAACGTGAAATTCTTCCATTCCATAGCGAAATCCCCCTTAGTTCATACAGTATTTTCAGATTATACAGGAAAATGCCGGAGAAGGAAAGAAAGGGGAAGGTGTAAAAGAAGTTGTGAAAAGGAAAATGAGCGATAAAAGAAATACTATGTTCCCGATTATGTAAAAAAAACAGAGGCACAGCCCCAGCATCTCTAAGCCTGGTCTTACCCGCAACCTCTGTCATTGGAAGTAATCTAGCACAATTCAAAAGGGATGTCAACAATAGGCTAATGGCTTTTGTCTTTTAAAAGCTTAGAACCTCTACGTGGCGAAGTTAGCGAGAGCGTGCCCCAATTTCAGACCCATACTGTATGAAAATAAAATCTATTAAATCTTACATCCTCATTTATCCCTTAATTCCTGATTGTGCAACCCCTTCGATAAACTGCTTTTGGAAGAGGAAGAAAATCAAAATGACGGGAATCACCGCCATCACTGCTCCTGCCATCTGCATGGGATACTGGGTGGTGTACTGCCCCTGCAGGGTGGAGAGGGCAGGCCCCAGAATCATGTTTTTGGGAGAGGTGTTTACAATGAGTGGCCACATAAAGTCATTCCAAGCAAATTTAAAGGTGAAAATGCTTAGCGTCACCAGCCCCGGTTTCACCAAGGGTAACATGATTTTCCCGAAAATCTGATAGCGGTTACAACCGTCAATAATGGCCGCTTCTTCCAGTTCCTCCGGTAGGGAGAGGAAAAATTGCCGCATCAAGAAGGTTCCGAAGGCGCTGAAAAGGTTCGGAATAAAGAGGGCGGGGATACTGTCCAAAAGCCCCATTTTCTGAATAATCAGATACTGAGGAATCAGGAAGATCTGTCCCGGTACCATAAGGACGGAAAGTAACAGAATAAAGATGGCATTCTTGAAGGGGAACTTTATTCTGGCAAAGGCATAGCCCGCCATGGCGCAGAAGAGAAGCTGTGCCACTACCGTAATCACTGTAGATAAAATCGTATTAAAGTAAATCCTTGCAAAGGGCAGAGAGCTTACAATCTGGGTATACGCCACAGTGATAAATTTCTTTGGGAAAATGGTGGGTGGTATTTGCATGGCTTCACCGCTGGTCTTAAAGGAGGTCAGCACCATCCAAAGAAAGGGGAAGATGGTAACACCAAGACCGGCAAATAAAACCAAATGAACAAGGAGCTTTTTCCAAGAAAATTTCTGATTCATCATTTTCCTCCTTTCTAATAATTTACCCACTTTTTTTGTACAGAGAATTGTATCAGGGTAATCAGCATAATTACGGCAAAAATCAAGATGGAAATGGCCGCCGCATAGCCCTTATAGCCGTAATCAAAGGCCTGTCGGTAGAAGAGCATCACCACAGTCTGG
>CALIEL010000200.1 GCA_938022235.1 Oribacterium parvum | reverse complement strand
CCGCTTTAATCAATATCGTCAGTTTGGAAGAATGTATTAGTGAATTTACGGAAATTGTGATCTTATGAATTTTTACTAGTCTACCTTCTCTCCGCAGGCTTCGGCGTAAGCTTTCAGGGCTTCTTTTTGTTTCTTGTTTAACTTTTTCGGGGTTTCTACTACTAAGGTTACGTAGTGGTCGCCTCTTACGTTGGGGTTCTGTAAGGATGGAACACCCTTACCCCGTAGTCTGGTTCTGGTATCAGACTGGGTTCCCGGTGCAATCTTTAACTCCACCGGTCCATCCACTGTCTTCACGATGGTGCTTCCGCCCAATGTTGCCTTGGGAAAGCTGATGGCTTCTGTTGAGTAAATATTTACGCCCTGTCTCTTAAAGAAGGGGTGATCGCTAACGGACACTTCTACCAGTAAGTCACCTCTGGGGCCGCCGTTTCTTCCGGGATCTCCACCTCCGGACTTACGAATGGCCTGTCCATCGTCAATTCCTGCAGGAATGGCGATTTCCATGCTCTTCTCCGTGTTGATATAACCCTCTCCACGGCAATCCGGACATTTTTCCTTAACCACTGTTCCCTCTCCGTGACATTCAGGACAGGTGGTTACCTGCTGAATGGTACCGAAGATGCTTTGCTGGGTCATTCTTACCTGACCTGCGCCGTTACAACGAGGACAGGTCTGTCTTTCCGTTCCCGGCTTTGCTCCGGAGCCGTTACAGGTCTTACAGGTATCTTTATAGCGAATCTTAATGGTCTTCTTTACACCCTTAATAGCCTCATCAAAGGAAATTCGAAGTCCTACACGAATATTGGCTCCCTTTTCCGGCATATTGGATCTTCTGCGGGAAGAACCGTAGGAGGAACCGAAGCCTCCCCCGAAAAACTCGGAGAAAATATCTCCCATATCCATGCCGCTGAAATCAAAACCGCCGAAGCCGGAGCTTGCTCCCGCTGCGGAATTCGGATCAAAGGCCGCATGGCCATAGGTATCATAGGCCTTTCTCTTCTCCGGATCGGACAATACCGCATAGGCTTCCGAAGCTTCCCGGAATTTCTCTGCGGCACTTTCATCTCCGGGATTAGAGTCCGGATGGTACTGCTTTGCCAACTTTCGATAGGCTCTTTTAATGGCACTATCATCGGCATTTTTATCTACCCCCAGCACCTCATAATAATCACGCTTTTCTGCCATATATTTTCCTCTCCTTTAAATCCCAGGAAAAGACAGGCTTAAGCCTGTCTTCCCCGGAAAAATTTCGAATTACACTTCCTTAAAGTCTCCGTCGACTACATTATCGTCAGCGTTACCGCTCTGGCCTTCAGAAGCAGTTGCTCCTGCATCTGCCGCACCGGCACCGGCTGCCCCTGCTGCCTGAGCCTGCTCATACACCTTGGTGAAAAGTGCCTGAGAGGACTGCATCAGCTTCTCCTGTGCTGCCTTAATCTGCTCTGCACCATCCTTGGTAATTCCCTCCAAAGGATTAGCTGCAAGGACATCCTCTAATGCCTTTAAGTCAGCTTCTACGGTTGCCTTATCGCTGTAGGAAATCTTATCTCCCACGTCGGTAAGAGCCTTCTTAGTCT
>CALIEL010000199.1 GCA_938022235.1 Oribacterium parvum | reverse complement strand
ACAATAGTAAAAACTAAAGTCCTAAGTGTAATTTTATATAAAAAGGGAATGTAAAAAATCAATAAATAGAGTTTTATGCAGTATAGGTCTGAAACTCGGGGTACGCTCTCGCTAGCTTCGCCACACAGCGGTACTAACTTCAAGCATCGCTTCACTCGCTTTCAGTAAGTACCGGCGGGCTCAGACTACCCACCATTTCAGACCTATACTGAATAAAAAATTACTCTATAATCCTGATTTTACATTCCCTTTTTTTAATATAAAATTACACCAAGAACTTCTTTCCCCAGTGCTTCACATTTCTTCTTTGTCTTTAAGAAGCTTAAGAAGTCACTTTGTGCCGGATAGGCTAAAACCAGATATTTGTGCTCTGACAGAGCCTGTATTCCTTCCGGACTTTGCAAAATGTCCTCTGCAGCTCTTGCAGAAAGGGGGTTTCCTTCTCCTACATTCTGTACAAGCTTTTCTCTCATTTCTCCTTTTGCACCGATAAAGAGGATCTCTTCCTGAATTTCCTTTTCCTTCGCCAGCAAAGTAAGATTTGCCTTGGAAAGACGGAACAGCTCTTCCTCCGTTTCACACCTCTCATTTTCCCCGGCAAGCTTTTCAGACCATTTCTTAAAAAGCCCCTGCTTTTTATAACGCTTCTTACTGCCTAAAACCATAAGACCATAGGACATCTCCAAATCTTCCTCTCTGGGAAGCTCCTTGGCGAAGAGATAAGGAACGGTAATCACCGCTACAGACAAAAAGCCTCCCAGGAAAATCCCCAAAATAGCATATTTGACTAAGGTTTTCTTGGAAATCCCCTGGGTTCCCAGGACTTCATCTCCCTTTGCTTCCTTTTCCTTTTTCTTCCAGTCTGTAAGCTGTGTGGAAAGCTTTTCCACCCTGTCTATTTTTTGCTGCTGCCGTTGCAAAAGCGGGAAATTCTGTACGTTCTGAGACTGGTTGCTGTCCGGACTATAGCTTCCACTGTTTTTGGCCGTATAGACGCTATCGGAAAGAATTTCCAGCTTATGGGCAGGCAGATTTTCATCCAATTCCGCCTTTTTTTCTTCTACATACGAAAGAACCGCATCTCCCATTTCCTTGGCAAGCTTCTCCGTACTTCCCACAAGATAGACAGAAACAATAGCACTTTTCTCATTTCCCTCTACATAGATGAGATCCGATAAATCTTTCTCTGCTACCTTTCCCCCCAGGCGCTTTGCGATATCGCTGTAAAATGTACCGCTTTGTAAAGCATCACTGTAGGCCTGACTTACCGCAGAAAGCCTTGCTGCAATTTCCTGATTGCTGAGAGTCTGTCCTCCCTCTTCTAAAGGAAGATAAAGGTTAATATCCCTTTCTCCATAGGAAGTAGGGTCAATTTTCATCAAAGCGGAATTCACCAAGCTTTCTCTCTCCGAAGAAAGCAAAGCCTCCAGTCTTTTCCGCTCATTTCCGGCATACTCTAAAGACTGTTCCTTTTCCTTTGCCTTCTTCTCCGCACTTTCCTCCGTGCTTTCCGTTTGACTTTCCGCCTTCTGACTTTGCAAAGCCTTATAAAGCTTAAAAGAAGGAAGGGCTAAACCGCAAAGCACCGTAACAAGAAGAATCCATATCCCTTTCCGTAAACATAAAGCCAGTAATCCGGGTAAATCCAAAACCACCTCTTCTTGCAGTTCTCTTTCCATAAAATACAGTTCTCCTTTTTATTTGTTTTTCTTTAATTCTGTAATTCCTTATCTCTACAAGATTTTACTCCCTGCAAAGCTCCCAGGGAAGAAAATGAAATAAGGCCTCCAGCACGCCGCCTCCGATGGCTCTGGCCTTGTCGGAAACATTCCGATACTCCACCTCTGCGCCTCTGGGATCCACATCTCCCGCCTTCATACCGGGAAATACGGAAATGCCTTCCTGCAACATTCCTCGAATTATGCCGGAGATTTCCGTCCGCATAGGAATACCATTTACTACTCCGCAAATATCTCCGGCCTCCACCAAAGTACCGATGGGAAGAGTTTGTTCCAAAATCCCTTCCGCCGGTGCCCGAAGCACCCTTTCTTTCCCATATCCGCCGATGATTCCAGGAATGCCGGTATTGGGAATGGCAGATCCCTTAAGGAGCACTCTTCCCAAATCATGGCCTCTTTTACTTTCTACCACCGCATGGCAATCCACCCCTGCCGTAAATCCGGGACCTATGCCGATAACAAGTCTTGCATCCTCCATACAGGTTCCCAGATTCTTCTTGGCAAGAATAGCATCCACCACAGCATCCGGCTGTAGTCTGTGTAGGAAGCTCTTTCCCTCATCCACCACCACAGGTACTTTTTTTTGAGAAATAGCCGCACGTATTTCTTCCAAGCTTTCTGCCCGAACCGCCGTAATGCCTTCCACACTGCACTCTCCCAAGCGAATCGCCTCCGAAAAAGCAACATTTCTACGAACTGCTGTGGGAATCGCCAAATCACTGTGGCAAACGGATATTCCCGCACGATACAGCCGAATGGAAATTCCCGTTGCCAAATCTCCTGCTCCCCGGATAAATACAAGCATAAAACCTTCCTTTCAGAAAAACAAATCTTCTGGCAAAAAAGAAAATATCACCTATAATGAAGTCATCAGACAAGAACTTATAGAGCTGTAAAAACTCCTGTAAGAGCTTTCATGACAAAAATCCTCACGTTATCAGACTTTGAGTTTTGATTCTACCATAAGTCTTAAAAAGAGCATAGTTTTTTTGAAAAACCGTAAACAAAAGGATAGAAAGCCACTTGAACAAAACCCGTTTTCACAAGAAAGGAGACATTTTGACGAAACAGCAAAGACAAATCGATGACAATCCGCAAAGTAAACTTATTCGGATTCCTCTGTCGGAAGCTCTCGGCATAAAAAAAGGAGTCAACGCCATTATTGGAAGCGGAGGAAAAAGCAGCCTATTAAAGTCCCTCTCCCTGGAGTTGTCTCAGAAAGGCTCCGTGCTTCTCACCACCTCCACCCATATCCTCCCCTTTTCTCATTGTGAAAATATCTGTTTCTCGGATGAAAATGTTTCAATCTCCGATGAGAATATTTCAATTCTCGACATAAATGCTTCAATCCTCGACATAAATGCTCCAAGCTACGATGAAGATAATCACTCCCAAGAAGAGGCCTTGAAAAATTCGAAAGTTCTCCTTCAAAGAAAAGTTCTGTCCCTATGGAACAAGTCTAAAAGCCCCATTCTATGCTTGGGAACTCTGGAAAAAAATGGCAAGCTTTCCCCCTTCCCCCTGCCCTTCTCTGCCATTGAGCAAATGGCAGACTTTGTCTTGGTGGAGGCGGACGGCTCTAAACGATTACCCGGAAAAGCCCATGGCCGGAATGAGCCGGAGATCCCTAAGGAGAGCCAAAGAACTGTACTTGTGTTCGGCGCTTCCGCCCTTCATAAACCTATTTCTGAAGTCATTCACAGAGTGGAAATTTTCCAAAACTTTTTCACTCCATCCTTAACCCCCGACACTCTACTGACTAAGGAGCTTCTCTTGCAGGCTTTCCGTAAAGAAAACTTGGGGGACTGCCTTTTTGTGAATCAGCTGGATTGTCTCACAAAAAAAGAAGCAGAAGAACTGCTTCTTTTCTTACAAAAGGGCTTAGGGAAAATGGTTTGTGGCGGATCTTTAAAAGAAGGATCCGCTCATCCCGAAGTACTTCTTTTGTAAAGATACGTTTTTTGAAATATGGGTTTCGTTTAAAGCTGCCTTTTTATAATCGCATCCGAAGAAGCTGTTCCATCTTCAGAATAGCTTCTTCCGTGTCCACATCCCAAAGCTCAAATTCTCTTTCCACCGGAATCTTATGAATTTCTTCCACCGAAATCATGCCGGATTTTAAAAGCACACCTCCACCATGATCTCCGGTTAAATTCCGCAGATTTTCAAAGTACTTCTTTGGAAAAATCACCGGATTCCCCCCTTCCCCCTGATAGCTCAAACGGTAAAGCTCCTCCGGATTCTCTGAAAAAGCATCCACAAGATTTCTTAGGCTTTCCTCAGAAAGCAAGGGCTGATCCCCTGTTAAAAACATGCAGGCATCCCAGGACTTGGCTTGTTCCGAGGAAAGAGCCACTCGAATGGTATCACTCTGTTCACTCTCTTCATGCATCAAAACGGAAAAATGCATTTCTTTGGCCAGCTGTTCCACCTCTTTAAAACGAGTCACTACCAAAGGCGTCTCCAGAACAATCTTCCCGCCCTTTCTCCGTTTCTTTTTTTCCTGCACCGTAGCATCACTGTCCTGAATTCGTTCAGAAAGAGACCCCACCGCCTGATAATTATAGAAAAAATGGGATAAGGTATGAAAGGTATAGGAAATCATGGGTTTTCCCGCTATTCTTTCCAATAATTTATTTTTTCCGAAGCGTCTGCTCCAGCCTGAGGCCATCACCACAAAGCCCAAATGTTTCATTATCTCTTCCTTCCCTATACCTACGCAAAACTATCTTCTTTTTCCAAAAAACTCTTATTCCGCAAAAGAAGCTCTTATCCTTTAAAAAAGCTGTCTGCCCTGTACGAATTTCGCCTGCAGGCGGGCACTTTCTTCTCCGGTATACAAAAGCACTTCCAAGCGTTCCTTCACCGTTTGCTTTCGAACACTTCTTCTTTTTTCATGGAAGACTAAAGCATCCCCTTCGTACCCGGGGAGAAAAGATCCCACCTTTCCAAAAAAGCTTCCCCCTGAGAGAGTTGCCAAGCAGAAGGCTTCTTCCAAGGTAAGGGGGGAAAGGCTTTGATCCATGAGGCGGAAACGAAGCTTTGATACGGAAATGGCATCGGTGATGGCTCTTAGCATGGAGAGGTTTGCTCCTCCGGCCACATCCGTTCCCAAGCCGACCTTCACATTTTCCTCTAAGAAATAGCGAATAGGAGCCGCTCCGGAACAAAGGTTCGTGTTGGACTGGGGACAATGGCAAATCATCGTTCCCCTCGCCTTTAAGGCGGATAGCTCTTCTCCCTCCGTATATACGCAATGAGCCATGATGCTGTTTTCCAAAAGACCGTAGCGGTCATAGGTATCTCCGTAATGCTTTGCGTCTGGACAAAGCTCCTTTACCCAGGCAATCTCTCCCAGATTTTCCGACAAATGCGATTGCACCGGAAGCTTGTATTCCTTCGCCAGCTTTCCTAAACCCTCCATCAAAGCATCCGAACAGGTAGGGGTAAATCTCGGCGTAAGAATCGGCTTACAGTTCTGCCAATCCTTAGGAATCTCCGAAAGCCATTCCTTGGTGTTTTTAAGGGATTCCTCCGCAGTATGCTCCGTTAAATACTCCGGAGAATTTCGATCCATATTGACCTTTCCCACATAGGAAACCAACCCGCTCTCTTCCAAAAGCTTCATAAGAAGCAAGGTAGCATCCTTGTGAAGAGTAGCAAAGATTACCGCTCTGGTGGTGGCGCTTCCTCGTAAGTCCTCCACAAAATCCTGATAGCCTCTTTCAGCATAGTCCAAGTTCTGATATTTGGCTTCCTCCGGGAAGGTGTTGACATTCAACCAATCCAAAAGCTCCAAGTCCATCTTGGTCCCCCGGAAACCATACTGAGGAGCATGTAAGTGGAGATCCACCATACCGGGAAGAATCAAATCTCCGGAATAATCCTTGATTTCCACAGAAGACAGCTCCTTAGGAAGACTGTCATAAACCCCTTGGCATAACCCATCCTTTATGTGCAGATAGGCATTTTCCTTACAAATCAGGGTCTTTAAATTCTCACTGTAACAAATATCTCCTCGAAGCAAATACTCCATGGGTTCCTCCTTATATGAAGCTTACAACATGATGTACTTCAAAATAAAGATGAGCGACAGTACATACATCAGCGGTGTCAACTCCTTGGACTTTCCGGTGAAAAGATGAAGCACGGTATAGCTGATGATACCGAAAGCAATTCCCTCGGAAATGGAATAGGTAAAGCCCATAGCACAGATACAGATAAATGCGGGAATAGCCTTGACCATGTCTTCCCAATCAATCTTCGTTACCTGCTGCATCATGAAAAATCCTACAACAATCAAAGCCGGTGCTGTAGCAAAGGATGGAATAGCAAGGAAAATCGGAGAAAGGAATAGAGATACCAGGAAGAGTCCCGCCGTCACCAATGCTGTCAAACCGGATCTTCCTCCCTCTGCAATACCGGATGCGGATTCCGCAAAGGTCGTAATAGTGGAGGTTCCCAAAACAGCGCCTGCTGTAGTTCCTAAGGCATCCGCCAAAAGAGCGCCCTTAATAGCAGGCAGCTTTCCCTCTTCATCCAGCATATTCGCCTTGGATGCGCAACCGATTAAGGTTCCCAGGGTATCAAAAACATCCACAAAAAGGAAAGCAAAAACAACTACCAGGAAATTCAAAGAAAACACATTGCTCAAATCCATCTTAAAGAAGGTGGGGGCAATAGAGCTGGGTACAGAAATCAGGGAGCTTGGAATCAAGCTGTAAAAGCCTGCCTCGGGATTCGGAACATAAAGTCCGGTCAACTGACAAAAAATACCTAAAACCCAGGTAACAATAATACCGATTAAGATGTGCCCTTTAATATTCTTTACTACCAAAAGAGAAGTTACCAGTACACCGATTAAGGCCAGAACCACGGTAATTCCCTCGGAAGCAAAGCTTCCCGCTTCGATAGACTTCTTAAAAGAAAAGAGGGTTACCAGAGTAGCCCCGTCCACAACAATGTGGGCGTTCTGAAAACCGATAAAGGTAATAAAAAAGCCAATTCCCACAGCTACAGCCACTTTCAAGCTCTTAGGAATCGCATTGAATATTGCCTCTCGTACATTGGTCAAGGAAAGAAGGATAAAAATAACACCTTCCACAAAAACTGCTGCCAAAGCCGTTTCCCAGTTATAGCCCATTCCCAATACCACCGTATAGGAAAAATAAGCATTCAGTCCCATACCTGCGGAAAGTACGAAGGGAAGGTTTGCCAGAATTGCCATAAAGAAGCTGGCCAGGGCTGAGGCTAGGGCTGTTGCTGTAAAAACAGATCCGGCATCCATTCCGGAAGCCCCAAGAATTCTGGGATTCACCGCCAAGATGTACGCCATGGTCATAAAGCTGGTAACTCCGGCAATGACCTCCGTCTTTACATCCGTGTTCTTTTCTTTCAGTTTGAAAAATTTCTCCATCTGTCGTCCCCCTATGAAAAAAAATAGACTGTATATGAAAACGGGTAGTGACTTCACGACATGTTCCTACTCGTCCTCAATCATGTTTTGCCTCCCTAGCCCTCTATTTTACTCCATTTGCTGCTTTTGCAATGTCTCCTTCCTTCAAAAACACCCCTTACTAAACTTACTCGCTATACAGGAGATTGTACATCAAGTCTCGTAAAAGAACACCAAATATTTTCATTTCTACACTTTTTCTCAATAAATACATTTCGTCTTGGATATTTTGCATAGGAACACAGGATCAAAATGAGAGAGTTTTTTATCGTTTTGGCGAATATCTTATGGCGCAAAAGGCGAATTTATGCAATAATCAGTATAACACTCTTCGAATAAGCTAATTTATTAGTTATTTTTTATAGGGGGCATAAATATGAATAATCGATTACAAGCAATTCTCTCGAAAGTTTGTTTAAAGGAAAAGGAAGCCGATCTGGTTATGAAAAATGCCCGCATTCTGGATGTTTTTACCGGCAGTATTTATTCCGGGGATGTGGCTGTTTCCCGGGGCTATATCGCCGGAATCGGGGAATATCGGGGCAAGAAGGAAATCGATGTCAAGGGACAATTTCTGGTTCCCGGTTTTATAGATGCCCATTTGCATCCGGAATCCACCATGGTGACTCCCCATGAATTAATCACTCTGGCAGCTTTAAAGGGAACCACCTGCTTTATTGTGGATCCCCATGAAGCCTGCAATGTTTCCGGTAAAGAGGGTGTCGATTACATTTTACAACAAAGCGAGAAAAGTCCCGCCAATGTCTTTGTGATGCTTCCTTCCTGTGTCCCCTCCACGGAGATTGACGACAACGGCGCTGTCTTTTCCGCAGAGGATATGAAGGAATATCTGGAGAATCCCCGCATCTTAGGGCTTGGAGAGGTAATGGATGATTATAGCGTGATT
>CALIEL010000198.1 GCA_938022235.1 Oribacterium parvum | reverse complement strand
CAGGGCTACAAGGATTCGAACCTTGAAATGACGGAGTCAGAGTCCGTTGCCTTACCGTTTGGCGATAGCCCTAAAATCTGCTGTTTTCTTAAAAAATGAATAAAAATCAGCGACTCGATTATCATACAGAGTTTTTATTTTCTTGTCAAGAGATTTTTTTTATTCTTATTAGATTTTTATTCTTATTAGATTTTCTTCATAAAACAAAAATT
Organism: Oribacterium parvum; assembly: GCA_938022235.1. Lineage (GTDB taxonomy): Bacteria > Bacillota > Clostridia > Lachnospirales > Lachnospiraceae > Oribacterium > Oribacterium parvum_A. The sequence continues at coordinate 3,774 of CALIEL010000198.1, read as the reverse complement.
TTATTTTCAAAACTCAAATGTGTTTCATAGCATTTACGATTTCTCTAAAATCTAATATTTTGACTATCTATTTTTTCTTTATGTGCCTATAATCAAACAAGCTGTATTAATGAATTTAAGGAGTAGTACGAAAATGAAATTCTTTCGTTTAAATTATTTTCAGAAAATCATCCTGGGTTTTGCCGCGTTGATTCTATTGGGAGCAATTCTGCTGATGTTGCCGATCTCCAGTAATGATGGCGTTTATACCCCCTTTCTAAATGCACTCTTCACTTCCACCTCCGCTTCCTGTGTTACCGGTTTAATTGTATACGATACCGCCACGCACTGGTCTTTCTTCGGGCAAGCAGTCATTCTTTTCTTGATTCAAATTGGTGGGCTTGGTGTGGTGGTAGTGGTAACCTCCGTCATCCTTTTCTTCGGAAAAAAAATCGGATATTCTCAAAGAAACACTCTGGCTAATTCCATTTCTGTAAATTCTCAGGGCGGAATCATGAAAATGTTGGTTTTTCTTCTGAAATGGACCGGAATTATAGAGTTATTCTTTGCTCTCATTCTTGCGACACAATTTATTCCCGAGTTCGGACTTCGGAGAGGACTTTGGTATAGTGTTTTCCACTCCGTATCCGCTTTTTGTAATGCCGGTTTCGATTTGATGGGCGTTAAAGAACCCTTTTCTTCTCTCACGGAATACGTAGGAAACCCTGTGGTGAACATCAGCATTATGAGCCTGATTCTTCTTGGAGGCTTAGGCTTTATGACTTGGCAGGATATTGCAAAAAATAAATGGAATTTTCATCGCTTTCGTCTACAAAGCAAAATCATTCTCTCTACCACGGTATTTATTATTCTTCTTCCTGCAATATTTTACTTTTTTGTTGAGTTCCGAGGGCTGCCCATAAAAAATCGGGTTTTTGCTTCATTATTTACAGCAGTCACTCCACGTACCGCAGGCTTTAATACCGTGGATTTTTCAAAATTTTCCGATAGCGGAATCTTTTTGCAAACCTTGCTAATGCTGGTAGGGGCTGCGCCGGGAAGTACGGGAGGCGGTATGAAAGTCACCACAATGACTGTTTTACTTTTAACCTCCATTGCTATTTTTAGAAACAATTCCCGTACAGAAGCCTTTGGGAGGACTATTTCCAGAGAAGTCATTCGAAATGCTACGACAATCGCTTTCATGTATATTAGTTTATGTATTCTCTCCGGAATGTTTATCAGTCTCCATGATAAATTACCGCTACTGGTCACCAGCTTTGAAGCTGCCAGTGCTATTGCCACTGTGGGGCTTACACTGGGAATCACCCCAAATCTTAGTCCCATTTCTCATATGGTTCTCATTTTTCTAATGTACACCGGAAGAGTTGGCGGACTTTGTTTGATTTATGCCGTCTTTCCTAATGCTAACCAAAACAAGGGAAGACTTGTTGAAGAAAATGTAATTGTCGGATAAAGGAGAAAGTATGAAACAAATTTTAATTATCGGTCTAGGTCGTTTCGGTTTACATGTCGCAAAAAAGCTAAATGAAATGCATACGCAGGTTCTCGGAGTAGACAGCAGTGAGGAAAGAGTAAAAGCAGCTCTCCCCTACGTTACCAATGCGGAAATTGGAGACGCAGGAAATCAGGAATTCTTAAAATCTCTGGGTATCTCCAATTTTGACGTCTGTATTGTAGCCATCGGAACCGACTTTTTAGCTTCTTTGGAAGTCACCTCCCATTTAAAGGAACTGGGTGCAAAAAGAGTAGTTTCCAGGGCTGCCAGAGATTTACAAGAAAAATTCTTACTTAGAAACGGAGCCGATGTGGTAGTTTATCCGGAAAAATTAGTCGGAAGCCTTACCGCTGTGCAGTGCAGTTCTGAGAATGTTTTGGACTACATTCAAGTCAGCAAAGATTTTGCCGTTTTTGAAATCGCCTTACCTGAGGATTGGATTGGTAAATCTATTGGAGAAATTGGAGTTCGAAATAAATTCAAAGTCAATATTATTGCTGTCAAATATAATGATGAAGTCAATGTTACTTTGGGACCGGACTACCAATTCCGAGAAGGAGAAAGCCTTTTTATTATCGGCAAGGATAAGGATATCCAAAAATATTTTCATACTTTAGGGTAGACTTTTTAAGCAAATAATCCTGCGACGATTACTATTCAATGCTGTATCATAGTATTCCATAGTCCACGAGGAATTTGCCTTCAGCACTGAGATATCGTACGCTTTGAGAGGGATACTCCTGAAAAACGAGATATCGCACGCTTTGCGAGGGATACTCGTTATGAATAAAAACATCCTCCTTGTCAAATATCCGACTCAGAGGATGTTTTTTTCTTTATTTGCCGGTTTTTAAGCTCCCGGTGCATCCGCATTTTCTTCCGTCTCTAAAGATTTCTCTCCCAGAGCGGCCCCGGGTCCTACTTCCACAGTTTCTTCCGTTTCCCTCTTTTCTTTTGTTTCCTTCGTCTCTTCTTCTGTGGATTTTTTCTCTTCCTTTGTTTCTTTTTTATTTTTTACACTGGTCTCTTCTTCCGTTTCCGTCTTGATTTCCTGTTTCTTTGTAGCCTCTGTCTGCTCCTCTTTTTTCTTTTTCTTACCCTTCTCCGCATTTTCAGCGGCCTTGGCTTTTCCGGCTTCCTTCTTTCTCACAGTTCCTCCGCCTGTACCTGCTTCCTCAGCATCTTCCATGGGAGAGCCAACTCCGGAAACTTTGGCGATATGGGCACTGATTTCCTGTACCTTGGCACTGGGGCTATAGTTCTCCACGCCGTAAAGATAGCTGTGTAATTCCGTTACATTGCTGGCCAGCGTTGCCGGAATTACCACATCCATTTTCTTAATCTTCATGGTGGTTCTGGCAAATGGGAAGCCTCTGCTTTCTCCGATATGATAACGATCCACCTGGGTAACCAATGTGGTGATATCTCCCATATCCAGACTGGTGGAAAGCTCCGGTAAAACCATGGATGCCACCTGCATTAGCTTTACAGGACCTGCCTTTTTTGCCTTATCAAAGGCAAGACCAAGAACCTTCCTCTGTCTTGCAGTACGGTTAAAATCCGTGTCCATTAGACGGAGTCTACCGTAGGCCACCGCCTGAATTCCGTCCAAATGATTCATCCCCGCATGCTCCAGATGCACGGAAGGAATTCCGGTGGACTGTACCGTTTCCGTGATAAATGCATTGATGTAGAAAAACTCCGCATCGGAAAGCTCCAGATCCACTCCTCCAAGAGCGGAGATTCCCTTCGCCACCGCAGCCCAGTTAAAGCTGACATAGTCGTCAATCTTAATGTCCAGATTTCTCTCTAAAGCTTCAACAGCTTGCTTGTGACCCCCCTTAAAATAAGCTTCGTTGATCTTATGATAAGTTCCCTCTTCATCAATCTGCATATAGCTGTCTCTGAAAACGGAGCTCAATTTCACTTCTCCGGTTCGCTTATTGACGGAAGCCAGCATAATCACATCGGAAAGCGCACCGGCCTCCTTGTTACCGTCTCTGGAATCTAAACCGAAAACTGCCACCGTCCAATATTTCGGGCCAAAATACGGAGAAATAAAACGCCAAAGGAGAAGACCGAAAAATACAAGCAGTAAAAGAATGCCCAGCTTCTGAAAAACAGATTTCTTTTTCTTTCTTTTCCCTCTATCTTGTCCCGCCCTGTCCGAAGCCGGATTTCTATTTATTCTTCCACCGTTCCCGGCGCCTACAGACTTTCGATATTCTGCTCCGGAAGAATTTTTTCTCCTGTCGGAACGGCCGGTGGCTGTAGCA